>JAKEHP010000037.1 GCA_022614955.1 Candidatus Methylomirabilota bacterium | reverse complement strand
GGCCAAATGACGAGCATCACGAGGCCCGAGGGAGGAGGCGGCCGGAGGCGTACGCGGTTTGTACGTTGAGGACCGCCGACGACCGAGAACGACGTGAGGCGGAATCAGTTGGCCCGGCACCTAGGAGTGGCGATGGACCGGGACCCTGTCTACCGGCGGATCCTCATCAAGCTCAGCGGCGAGGCATTGGCCGGCGATCTCGGCTACGGGATCAACCCGGAGGTGGTCCGGTTCATCGGGGAGGAGATCCGGGAGGTCCACGCCCTCGGCCTGCAGATCGCAGTGGTCATCGGCGGGGGGAATATTTTCCGGGGAGTGGCGGCCAGCGCCAAGGGGATGGACCGTTCTTCCGCCGACTATATGGGGATGCTGGCCACCGTCATCAATGGCCTGGCCCTGCAGGATGCCCTGGAGAAGCTGGGGATCGACACCCGGGTCCAGACCGCCATCGAGATGCGGGAGATCGCCGAACCCTTCATCCGCCGGCGGGCCCTCCGGCATTTGGAGAAGGGACGGGTGGTTCTCTTCGTGGGGGGAACCGGGAACCCGTACTTCTCGACCGACACGGCTGCGGCGCTGCGGGCCATGGAGATCGGGGCCGAAGTGGTCTTCAAAGCCACCCGCGTGGACGGGGTGTACACCGCCGACCCCGAGAAGGATCCCACGGCGACCAAGTTCGAGGAGCTCTCCTACATTGACGTCTTGAGCAAGCAACTGAAGGTGATGGACTCCACCGCCATCAGCCTCTGCATGGACAACCGCTTTCCCATCATTGTCTTCAACCTGCTGGAGCGGGGCCGGTTGAAGGGGCTCGTTCTCGGGGAGCGGACCGGCACCATCGTGAAGAGCCGCTAGCTGTGATCAAGCAGGTGTACAGTCAGGCTGAGCGGGACATGCGCAAGTCGGTGGAGACCGTGACCCGGGAGTTCGGGGGCGTTCGGACGGGACGGGCCTCCACGGGGCTGCTCGATTCCATCCGCGTGGAGTACTACGGGACCCCCACCCCCTTGGGCCAGGTGGCAACGCTAGCCACCCCGGAGCCCCGCCTCATCACTGTCCAGCCCTGGGATCCGACCCTCGTCCCCGCCATCGAGAAGGCCATCCTCAAATCGGACCTGGGGATCACTCCCGCCAGCGATGGGAAGGTCATCCGCCTTGCCATGCCGCCCCTCACCGAGCAGCGGCGGAAGGAGCTGGTCAAGGTGGTCCGGAAGCTGGCCGAGGATGGGCGGGTGGCGGTCCGGAACATCCGCCGCGACGCCAACGACCGCCTCAAGATGCTCGAGAAGGACAAGAAGATCTCCGAGGACGATCTCCGGAAGGGCCTGGACCAGGTCCAGGATCTGACCAACCGGGTCATCAAGGAGATTGACGACCTCCTGTCCAAGAAGGAGAAGGAGATCCTGGAGTTTTGAACCCCCCCCGTCCCGCCCCCCTTCTGCTGGCCATGGCCGCGGATCCCTGCCGCGGCTGACCCGCTCCACCCGGAGCGGGTCCGCCTCCCGAAGCCCTGCCCCGCGCCCACCCCTCGCCAGGGGTATTCCGATGCACCTGAAGCGGATCCTGACCGCGGCGGCCCTCCTCCCCCTCGTCTTCCTCCTGATCTGGGTCGGTTCCCCCCTCCACTTCGCCGCGGTGGTGGCGACGGTTGCAGGGCTGATGGCGTGGGAGTTCTACGGGCTCCTGGGCACGCGTTTCGGCCCGCTCCCCCGGCCGGTCGGGATCCTGCTGGCGGCGGGCGTTGCGGGGGCGCCGGGTCTGCCCGCCGGAGCAGAGGGGGCGCTGCTCCTGCTCGGCTTCGCCGTCATCGTGACCGCAGTCACCCTGCTCCTCAGGGCGGGGAGCCTCGAGCATGGGCTGGGGCAGCTCGCCGCCACCCTCCTGCCGGTCCTGTACGCGGGGGGGCTCCTGGGGTTCACCGCTGCGCTGCGGCGCCTCCCGGGGGGGCGCGAATATCTCCTCTATCTCTTGGCCGTTACCTGGGCGGCAGACACGGTGGCGTTCTATGGGGGGAAGGCGCTGGGGCGCTCTCCGCTTTCCCCGCGTGTCAGCCCCAGTAAGACCGTGGAGGGAAGCCTGGCCGGGCTGGCGGCCGGCGCGATCGTCTCGGTCCTGTTCCAGGCGATGGTGGGGGGGACGCTCCCCTGGTGGAGCGCGGCGCTCTTGGGCCTGCTCATCACGGCCGCAGGGCAGGTGGGGGATCTGGCAGAGTCGCTGTGCAAACGGAGCGCAGGCGTCAAGGATACAGGGAGGCTGGTCCCGGGCCACGGCGGCCTCCTGGACCGCCTGGACAGTCTCCTCTTTGCGGCCCCCGTCTTCTACTTGATGGTACGGCTGCGATGGCTCTAGGAAGCGGGGGAGAGAGGGGCGCCTGGAGGCGGTGGGCCCTCGCCGTGCTGAGCGGGGCCCTCCTCGCGTCGGCCTTTCCCCCGCTCGACTGGTGGCCGGCCGCCTTTGTCGGGCTCCTCCCTCTCCTCCTGGCGACGGCGGGGCAGCCCCCAGCCCGAGCGGCCTGGCTGGGGTTCGCGAGCGGGATAGCTTTCGCACTCCTCAGCATCCCCTGGATCGTGGTGACCATGGTCCGATACGGGCAGATGCCCTGGTGGGGGGCGGTGGCCGTCCTGCTCGCCCTCTCGGCCTACCTGGCCTGCTACCCTGCGGCCTTCACCTTCGCCCTCAGCCGGTTCCCGCTGCCCCCGGCTGCCTTTCCCGTGGGGGCTGCGGCCCTGTGGACCGCCCTGGAATACCTGCGGACCTATGCGTTGAGCGGCTTCCCATGGAACCTCCTCGGGTATTCCCAGCTCCCCAACCTGCCGTTCGCCCAGGTGGCGTCGGTGACGGGGGTCTATGGGGTCTCCTTTCTCCTGGTCCTGGCGACCGCGGCCCTGGCGGTGCCGTTCCTGCCGGGGATGCCCAGGCGGGGAGCCTGGAGGATCGTCGGGGCCGCGGCGCTCCTCGTCGGAGCCGCGCACGCGGCGGGCATCTGGGCGCTCCGCGGGACCGACACGGCGGCCGCCCCCCTCCAGGTCGGGGTCGTCCAGGGGAACATCGAGCAGGCCTTCAAGTGGAGCCCGGCCGCGCTTGATCTCACCCTCGGGAAATATGCCCGCCTGAGCGCTGAGGCCGCCTCGGGCGGGGTGGACCTGGTCGTGTGGCCGGAGACCGCGGCCCCGCTTCTCCTGCGTCAGGACCCCGCCCGGCTGGCGCAGGTCAGGGCCCTGGCCGAATCGCTCGGGCGCCCCCTGCTGGTCGGCGCTCCGGACCGGGCGGCAGGCGAGCCGGTCCGTCTTCTCAATAGCGCGATTCTCCTCGGGCCCGACGGCCGGCTCCTCGCCAAATATGATAAGATGCACCTCGTGCCGTTCGGCGAGTACGTCCCGCTGAGGCCCCTGCTCTTCTTCGTGGACAAGATCGCCACCGGCATTGGGGAGTTCGTCCCCGGCGAGGCGCGGACGATGTTTCGGGTCCCCGGGGGGACGTTCGCCGCGAGCATCTGCTTCGAGGTCATCTTCCCGGCCGAGGTCCGGGCCGCCGTGGCGGGCGGGGCGGAGTTCTTGGTGAACATCACCAATGACGCCTGGTTCGGGCGGAGCGCGGCGCCCGCGCAGCACCTGCGCATGGCCGCGTTCCGCGCGCTGGAAACGCGGCGGTATCTGGCCCGGGCCGCCAACACCGGGATCTCGGCCGTCGTGGATCCGTACGGCCGGGTTCTGGCTTCCACGCCCCTCTTCGAGGAGGCGGTCCTGGTCCAGGGGGTGATCCCACGGCGGGACCTCACCCCGTACGTCCGGTTCGGGGACTGGTTTGCCGCGGCGTCCAGCCTGGGGGCGGCGGGGTGGATCACGAGCGCGTGGGCCGCGGGTCGGCGGGCGGCCAGGGGGGGGCGGATGGCATGGCGGAGGTAGAGTTCCGGCGGAGGGTGGATGCCCTGCAGGCGAAACTCGGCGGTCTGCGGGGCTACCTTTGACCTGGCGGGGAAGCAGGCGCGGGCCAGAACCATCGAAGAGCAGAGCCAGGCGCCCGACTTCTGGAAGGATCCCGAGGCTGCGCAGCGCCTCCTGAAGGAACTCCGGGAGCTGAAGGAGCAGATCGCCCTCCTGGAGGGACTGGAACGGTCTCTGGAGGAGCAGGCCGGCCTCTACGAGTTGGCCCGGGAGGAGGGGGAAGAGAGCCTCCTGACCGAGATCGGGGCAGCGGTCGAATTCCTGGAGGCGCAGGTCGCCCGCCTCGAGCTGGATACGGTGCTCTCGGGGAAGCACGACCGGGGCAATGCCATCCTCTCCATCAATCCGGGGGCGGGGGGGACGGAGTCGCAGGATTGGGCCCAAATGCTCCTCCGGATGTACCTCCGCTGGGCCGAAGGGCGGAGCTTCCGGAGCGAGGTCCTGGACCTGCAGCCGGGCGAGGAGGCGGGGATCAAGGGGGCCACCGTCACCTTGAGTGGGCCCAACGCCTATGGGTACCTGAAGGCGGAGACCGGTGTCCACCGGCTGGTCCGGATCTCCCCCTTCGATACGTCTCGCCGCCGTCACACCTCCTTTGCCTCCGTGTACGTGTACCCGGAGCTGGAGGAGGACATCCAGGTAGTCATTGACGAGCGGGAGTTGCGCATCGACACCTTTCGATCGAGCGGCGCCGGCGGCCAGCACGTGAACGTGACCGACTCGGCGGTCCGCATCATCCACCTACCGACCGGGATCGTCGTCTCGTGCCAGAACGAGCGCTCCCAGCACAAGAACAAAGCCATGGCCATGAAGGTGCTGCGCGCCCGGCTGTACGAGCGGGCCCGGCAGGAGCAGGAACAGGAGCTGGAGCGGCTCGGGGGGGAGAAGAAGGAGATCGCCTGGGGGAGTCAGATCCGGTCCTACGTCCTGGCTCCCTACCAGCTGGTGAAGGATCACCGGACCGGGGTCGAGACCGGGAATGTGGACGCGGTCCTCGACGGGCGGATTGATCCCTTCATCGAGGCGTATCTCTTTCACGCGCAGCGGAAGCCCGAGGCGACCCCAAAGAAGTGAGCCGGCCAGAGAGACCCGAAAAGTATTCTTAGTGAAACACTTGAAGAGTATGCGTACATTCTATTGTTATTATTGGTCATTAGAACTATGACTGACGAGACGAATGAGCTGATCCTCGAGCGGGTGAAGAAGCTGGGAGACCTCCGGGCGCGCGGGGTGAATCCGTATGTCTCCCGTTTCCGGTCCCAGGACCGGGCGGGCGATCTGCTACTCCGCCACGGGGAGAAGACCGCTGAAGGCCTGACCGCTGGGGAGATTCAGGTCCGGACAGCAGGCCGCCTCATGGCCGTCCGGACCCACGGGAAGGTGACCTTTGCCCACCTCCGGGACGGCTCAGGCCAGATCCAGATCTACCTGAAGCAGGATGCCGTGGGCCCGGCCCAGTACGAGCTCATGCGGCGCCTGGACGTGGGGGACTTCGTGGGGGTGGAGGGGCACCTCTTCCGAACCCGCACCGGGGAGCTGACGATCTGGGTGAAAAGCCTCACCCTCCTCACGAAGGCCCTGCGCCCCCTCCCTGAGAAGTGGCATGGGCTCACCGATGTGGAGACCCGGTACCGCCAGCGCTACGTGGACCTCGTGGCCAACCCGGCGGTGCCCGATCTGTTCCGGCGCCGGTCCCGGACCGTGGCTGCGCTCCGTGCCTTCCTGGACGCCCGGGGCTTCCAGGAGGTGGAGACCCCCATGCTCCAGGTCATCGCGGGGGGGGCCGCCGCCCGGCCTTTCCGCACGCACCACAACGCCCTCGGCATGGATCTCTTCCTCCGGATCGCCCCGGAGCTCTACCTGAAGCGTCTCGTGGTGGGAGGACTGGACCGGGTTTACGAACTCAACCGGAACTTCCGGAACGAGGGGGTTTCCACGCAGCACAACCCCGAGTTCACCATGCTGGAGTTCTACCAGGCGTACGCCGATTACCATGACCTGATGGACCTCACCGAGGACCTCCTGCGTGCGGTGGCCCGGGAGACCCTGGGGGGTTTGGACTTCACCTACCGGGGGCAGGCCATCTCGCTCAAGGCTCCCTGGCCTCGCCTCACCCTCCTGGAGGCCCTGGAGCGCCTGGGAGGGTGCAGACCAGCCGACGTGGCGGACGCCGCCACCGCCCGGGCAGCGGCCGAGCGGCTGGGGGTCCCCCTCAACCCCCAGTGGGGATGGGGGAAGGTCCTCGGGGAGCTGTTCGAGGCCACCGTGGAGCCCAAGCTCATCCAGCCCACCTTCATCCTGGACTTCCCCCTGGAGGTCTCCCCGCTGGCGAAGCAGAAGGAGGACGACCACCGGTTCGTCCAGCGGTTCGAGCTGTTCCTGGGTGGACTGGAGGTGGCCAACGCCTACACCGAGCTGAACGACCCGGCAGAGCAGCGGCGCCGATTCGAGGAGCAGCTCCGGGCCCGGGAGCGGGGGGACGAGGAGGCGCACGCGATGGACGAGGACTTCATCCGGGCCCTGGAGTACGGGATGCCCCCCACGGCCGGCGAGGGGATCGGGGTGGACCGGCTGGTCATGCTCTTCACCGACTCCCCCTCCATCCGGGACGTCATCTTCTTCCCGCAGCTTCGCCCCGAACGGTCCGAGCGCTAGCCGATGCCGTACGAGCTGTTCATCGGCCTCCGGTATCTGAAGTCCAGGCGGACCTCCGCTCTGGTCTCCTTCATCACCGTCATCTCCACGGCCGGGGTCGCCCTCGGCGTCCTGGCCCTCATCGTGGTGATCGCCGTCATGAGCGGGTTCGAGCGGGAGCTACGGACCAAGATCCTGGGGACAAAGTCCCACATCCTGGTGCTCAAAGCCGGCGACGGCCTGCTCGAGGAGCCGGCCCGGTCCCTGCAGGTGGTCCGGACCGTGGCCGGGGTCGCGGGGGCCTCCCCCTTCACGGTCCACCAGGTCATGCTCGTCTCGGCGCGGGCCGTCTCGGGGGCGGTCCTGCAGGGCATTGATCCCGCTACCAAGGGGGAGGTGGGCGATCTCGGCCGCGCCCTGCGTCAGGGCTCCCTGGCCGATCTGTCCCCGGCCCCCGTCGCGGCCGCCGATGGGGCCCTCCTGGACGGCGTCCTCCTGGGGCGCTCCCTGGCCTTTACCCTGGGCGTGACCGTGGGGGATGTGGTCACGGTCCTCTCCCCCCTGGGGGGCGGGATCAGTCCCCTCGGGGTGACGCCCCGCCTCAAGCGCTTCCGGGTGGCCGGGATTTTCGCGGTGGGGATGCACGAGTATGACAGCAGCCTCGCGTACGTCGCCATCCCCGCGGCCCAGCAGTTCTTCCGCCTGGGCGGGGCGGTCACCGGGATTGAGGTGCGGCTCCACGATTTCTGGCGAGCGGCCGAGGTGGCGGAGGCCATCCAGGAGCGTCTGGGGCCGCCGCACTACGCCCGCACCTGGATGCAGATGTACCAGTCCCTCTTCTCTGCCCTCCGGCTCGAGAAGATCACGATGTTTATTATCTTGGTCATGATCGTGGTGGTGGCCTCCTTCGGGATCGTCAGCACCCTGAGCATGGCCGTGGTGGAAAAGCGGAAAGAGATCGCCATCCTGAAGTCCATGGGAGCCACGGGCGGGAGCATCCTGAAGATCTTCCTCATCAAAGGACTCGTAGTCGGGTTGGCCGGGACCGGCATGGGGGCGGGTGGGGGGCTGGCGATCACCTTCAATCTGGACCCGATCGTGGCCTTCCTGGAGCGGCTGTTCGGGGTCCGGGCCTTCCCGGCGGAGGTGTACTTCCTGGACCGGCTCCCCCATCAGGTGAACCCCAGGGATCTGGTGGCCATCCTGCTCTGCAGCCTGGCGATCGCCTTCCTGGCCACCCTCTACCCGGCGCTGCAGGCCTCCCGGCTTGACCCGGTGGAGGCGATGCGGTATGAGTGAGCTCATCCGCGCCCGGGACCTCCAGAAGCACTTCCACCGGGCCGGGGAGACCCTGCACATCCTGAGAGGGGTCTCCCTCACGGTCTCCGCCGGGGAGTTCGTGGCCGTGGTCGGCCCGTCCGGGGCCGGCAAGAGCACCCTGCTGCACCTGCTCGGGGCACTGGACCGGCCGACGGGTGGGGAGCTTTCTTACGGGGACCGGGCGCTCTGGACCTTATCAGACGGGGAGTTAGCGGAGTTCCGGAACCGGACCATTGGCTTCGTCTTCCAGTTCCACCATCTCCTGCCGGAGTTCACGGCCCTGGAGAACGCCATGATGCCGGCCTTGATCTCCCGCAGGCCGCCGGCAGAGGCGGCGGAAGCGGCACGGGCCTTGCTGGTCCAGGTGGGACTGGGGGGGCGCGTCCAGCACCGGCCCGGGGAGCTGTCGGGGGGGGAGCAGCAGCGGGTGGCGGTCGCCCGGGCCCTGGTGAGCTCCCCCCGGGTCCTCCTGGCGGACGAGCCGACGGGGAACCTCGACCGGAAGACTGGCGAGGAGGTGTTTGCCCTCCTCCGGCTCTTCAATCGGGAGCGGGGCGTCGCCCTCGTCCTGGTCACGCACAACGAAGCGCTGTCCAGGCAGGCTGATCGGATCCTCCGGCTGGAGGATGGCCGCCTGGTGGAGGGGGCGCCGGGGGTGGAAAAGGGCTAGCCCGGGCCCCGGGCTGGTGCTATACTCACGGGGATTCGCGGGGTCGCGTCCCCGCGCGCGAGGCCACGACTGGGAGAGGAGACGGGGGACCGGACATGTTCGAACGGTTCACAGAGCGGGCCCGCAAGGTCATCATCCTGGCGCGCGAGGAGGCCATCCGGCTCGGCCACAATTTCGTGGGCACCGAGCATCTCCTCCTGGGGCTGATCCGCGAGGGGGACGGCCTGGCGGTAGCCATCCTGAAGAAGCTGAACGTCAACCTCTCCGCCGTGAAGGCGGATGTCGAGAAGCTCGTCTCCGTCGGCTCCGAGGTGGCCCCGGCCGGCGAGATCCCCTTCACCCCCCAGGCAAAAAAAGTCCTGGAGTACGCCATCTCCGAGGCCCGCTCCCTGGGGCACAACTACATCGGGACCGAGCACCTCCTCCTGGGGCTGATCCGGGAAGGGGAGGGGACCGCCTCGCTCGTCCTGCGGGACTTTGGGGTGACCGTGACGTCAGCCAAGGCCCAGGCCCAGGAGCTTCTGGGGGAGCAGGCGACGAAGGCGACGGCCTCTGCCCGCACCCCGGCCCTGGACGAGTTCGGCCTGGACCTCACCGCCTTGGCCCGCCAGGGGAAGCTGGACCCGGTCATCGGCCGGGAGTCGGAGATCGAGCGGGTCATCCAGATCCTCAGCCGCCGGACGAAGAACAACCCGGTCCTCATCGGCGAGGCCGGGGTGGGGAAGACGGCCATCGTGGAGGGCCTGGCCCAGCGGATCGTGGCGAGCAACGTTCCCGAAACCCTCCTCCGGAAGCGGGTCATCATGCTGGACCTCCCCGGGATGGTGGCCGGGACGAAGTACCGCGGTCAGTTTGAGGAGAGGCTGAAGGCGGTCATCAAGGAGATCCAGCAAGCGCACAATGTCGCCCTCTTCATTGACGAATTGCACACGCTGGTGGGGGCCGGAGCGGCCGAGGGGGCCATCGACGCCAGCAGCATGCTGAAGCCGGCGCTGGCCCGGGGCGAGATCCAGTGCATCGGCGCCACGACCATGGACGAGTACCGGAAGTACATCGAGAAAGACCGGGCGCTGGAGCGCCGCTTCCAGACCATCCTGGTGGGGCCGCCAAGCGTGGACGAAACCATCCAGATCCTGCGGGAGATCAAGGACCGGTACGAAGCCCACCACTCGGCCATCATCACCGACGAGGCAGTCCGGGCCGCCGCCCGCCTCTCGCAGCGCTACATTGCGGACCGGTTCCTCCCCGACAAGGCCATTGACGTCATTGACGAGGCTGGCTCGAGGGCTCGTCTGAAGAGCCTGATGCTCCCGCCGGAGCTGCGGGAGATGGAGAACGAGGTGGAGCGCCTCCGGATCCAGAAGGAGGACGCCATCCGAACTCAGGCCTTCGAGGTGGCGGCCCGCCTGCGGGACGGGGAGCGGAAGATGCGGGCCGAGCTGGACGACCGGAAGACCAAGTGGAAGGAGGCGAAGGCGAAGGAGAAGATCGTCGTCAACGACGAGGACATCGCCTACATCGTCTCCAAGTGGACCGGCATCCCCCTGTACCAGATCGAGGAGGAGGAGTCCTCCAAGCTCCTCCGGATGGAGACGGAGCTGCAGAAGCGGGTGGTGGGCCAGCTGGAGGCCATCCGGGCGGTGACCCGGGCGATCCGCCGCTCCCGGTCGGGCCTGAAAAACCCCAACCGGCCCGTCGGATCGTTCATCTTCCTCGGTCCGACCGGGGTCGGGAAGACCGAGCTGGCCAAAGCGCTGGCCGAGTTCCTCTTCGGCACCGAGGAGGCCATCGTCCGGGTGGACATGTCGGAGTACATGGAGCGCTTCTCCGTCTCTCGGCTCATCGGGGCGCCCCCCGGGTACATCGGGTACGACGACAGCGGCCAGCTGACGGAGAAGGTCCGGCGGCGGCCCTTCTCGGTGGTCTTGCTGGACGAGATCGAGAAGGCCCACCCCGAGGTCTTCAACCTCCTGCTCCAGATCCTGGAGGATGGGCACCTGACCGATTCCTACGGGCGGAAGGTGGACTTCAAGAACGCCATCCTGATCATGACCTCCAACATCGGCGCCCGGCAGATCGGCCACCAGACCCCCCTCGGGTTCGCCAAGGGGGGAGAGGAGCAGACATACGAGCGGATGAAGGAGACGGTTCTGAGCGAGCTGAAGAAGGCCTTCAACCCCGAGTTGCTGAACCGCATTGACGAGGTCATGGTCTTCCACCCCCTGAGCAAGGACCACCTGAAGCAGATCGTGGACCTGATGCTGAAGCGTCTCCAGGACCAGCTGGATGAGAAGAAGCTCACCCTGGCCGTGGCCGACAACGCCAAAGAATTCCTCATCGAGAAGGGCTTCGAGCCCACGTACGGCGCGCGGCCGCTCCGCCGGGCCATCCAGCGCCACGTGGAGGACCTTCTGGCGGAGGAGATGCTGAAGGGGAACTTCGCGGAGGGGAGCACCGTTCGGGTGCGGGCCGGCGAGGAGGGCCTCATCGTGGAGGAGGTGAACCTGCAGGAGCAGCAAGTTCCATAAGCGGGCCCCCCGCCCCCGCCGCCTCCCAGCCCTTGTAAAAGGGCTGTTTTTTTGTTTCCACCGCCACCGCTGGAGGAGGAACCCCCGGTGGGCCTGGTCCCGCGACGGACTGTGTGCCTCGCCCTGGTCCTCACCTGCGTCCTTCCTGCCGCGCTGCTCGCCCAGGAGGCTCCCCGCATCGCCCAGATCGACGTCACCGGCCACCGCCTGGTTGAGGAGAGCGCCATTCGCCTCCGGCTGAAGACCCGGGTGGGCGATTCCTTCAGCGTGGAGCGCGTCCGGGAGGACGTGGAAGCCCTCTACAAGATGGGGTTCTTTGACAACGTGGAGTTGGACGCGACCCCCTTCGAGGGGGGGCTCAGGCTCACCTACCGGGTCATCGAGAAGCCCACGGTCCGCCAGGTCCGGATCGAGGGGAGTGAGGCCATCAAGGAGGACGTGATCCGGGACAAGCTGGATCTCGCCCCCGGGGCGGTCTTCAGCCCCCAGGCGGTGGCCAAGAACGCCGAAAAGGTGCGGGCCTTCTACGAGGAGGAGGGGTACTACCAGGCAGAGGTCACCGGGAGCCATCAGACGGTCTCGGACCGGGAGATGGAGGTGGTCTTCCGGATCCGGGAGGGGGAGATCTACCGGATCCGGGAGGTCCGCATCGAGGGGAACCAGGGGCTCAGTAACCGACAGGTGAAGAAGGTGATGGCGACCGAGGCGCGGTTCCTCTGGTGGTTCCCCCCCGGCATCCTGAAAAAGACCGATCTGGCCCAGGACGTGGACCGGATCAAGGCCCTCTACCTGGACAACGGCTATCTCCAGATCCGGGTGGAGGAGCCCCAGGTCCTGCGGGACGACGTGAACCACCGCCTGGAGGTGGTCGTCCGCCTCCAGGAGGGCCCCCAGTACAGCGTGGGGGAGGTGCGGGTGACGGGGATCACCGTCTTCCCCCCGGAGGAGATCCTGAAGGGCCTCAGGATCGCCCAGGCGAAGGTGTTCAGCCGGGACCTCCTCCGCCGGGACATCGGCCGGCTAAGTGAGCGCTACGGAGAACAGGGCTACGTCTTCGTGGACATCGCCCCGGTCACGAAGACCGACGAGGAGCGGAAGACCATTGACCTGACGCTGGAGGTGAGCGAGGGCCGGCAAGCAGTCCTCGAGCGGATCGAGGTTCGGGGGAACACCAAGACCCACGACAAGGTGATCCGCCGCCAGCTCGAGCTGGCGGAGGGAGACGTCTTCAACGGCCGGTGGCTGCAGCAGGGGAGGCAGCGACTGTTGGCCCTGAACTACTTCGAGGAGGTGAAGGTTGGCACGGAGACGGGCACCGCGCCCGAGAAGCTGGTCCTCAATCTGGACGTGAAGGAGAAGCCCACGGGCCGCGTCGGGTTCGGGGCAGGCTTCAGCACCGGGTCCGGGCTGGCCGGGCTC
>JAKEHP010000299.1 GCA_022614955.1 Candidatus Methylomirabilota bacterium | reverse complement strand
GAGCCGTGGGAATGGAACCTCTGCCACCTCGAGGGGGCGCGACACATCCCGATGGGGGAGATCCCGGTCCGCCACCTGGAGCTGGACCCGGAGGACGAAGTGGTGGTCTACTGCCACGTGGGGCAGCGGAGCGCCATGGTGGTCCAGTACCTGCGGAAGCAGGGCTTCCAGAAGGCCGTGAACCTCCGCGGCGGGATTGACGCCTGGGCGCGCGAGGTGGATCCCATGCTCCGGCGGTACTAGCCGCGGGTCCCGCGGTGCCCACCCATGCCCGATCTTGCCTGCGCGACCTGCGGCCGCGTCGCGGAGTACGCCGACGGACGGTGGCGTTGTGCGTGCGGCGGGCCGTTCGAGTCCCGGCAGGACCGGCCCTTCCCCCGCGAGGCCCTCGGCGCACGCGCGCCCGGTCTCTGGCGCTACTGGGAGGCGTTCCCCCTCCCCGGCCCCGAGGCGGCGGTGAGCCTGGGGGAGGGGATGACCCCCCTCCTCCCCCTTCGGTGGGACGGGGTCGAGGTCGTCTGCAAGCTCGAGTTCCTGATGCCCACCGGCTCTTTCAAAGACCGGGGCGCGGCCGTCCTCCTGAGCCTGGCGCGTCACCTCGGGGTCACGCGGGTCGTGGAGGATTCCTCAGGCAACGCGGCCGCGGCAGTGGCCGCCTATGCCGCCGCTGCCGGGCTGGCCTGCGATCTCTTCGTGCCGGCCGATGCTTCCCCTGACAAGCTGGCCCAGGCCCGCGCCTACGGGGCCGCTGTGCGGGCAGTCCCCGGGGGGCGGGAGGCGGCGGCTAGTGCCGCGCAGGAGGCCGCTGCGACGACCTTCTACGCGAGCCACGTCTGGCACCCGGCCTTCTTCGCCGGCACGCGGACCTTCACCTACGAGGTGTGGGAGCAGCTCGGGGGCCGGGCTCCGGACGTCCTCGTTCTGCCAGCGGGGCACGGGACGCTCCTCCTGGGGAGCTGGTGGGGGTTTGGGGATTTGGTCCGGTGGGGCTATCTGGCGCGAGGCCCGCGCCTGATCGCCGTGCAGGCCGACCGGTGCGCCCCGCTGGCTGCCGCCTGGGCCGGGCGGGAGTCGCCGGCGCCCGGGCGGACGGTGGCCGAGGGGATCGCCATCGCTGCCCCCGTCCGGCTCCGGCAGATGCTCCGCGCGGTTGACGAGACGGGCGGCGCGGTCCTCGCCGTGCCGGAGGAGGCCATCGTGTCGGCGTGGCGCCGGGCGGCTGCCGCGGGTCTCTTCGTGGAGCCCACCGCGGCCGCCGCCTTGGCTGGCCTGAGCGCGGCGCTGCGGGCGGGCCTCTGCCGGCCCGGTGAACGGATCGTGGTCCCCCTCACCGGGAGCGGTCTGAAGGCAGCCTCTGCAGTCGCCCGCCTCCTCCCCTGAGCCCCCGTTCCCCGGGCGATCCGGGTGGGGCGGCGCATCGCGACCGGGGAGGGCCGGATCGAGGACGGAGGGGGGACCCTTGTAGCGACCTGCCTGGGGACGTTCCTGGTTGGGGACGGGAAGCGAGCCGGGGGGATCCAGGACTGAGGGATCAGAGGTGGCTGCGCGGGGGGACGGGGCCGGTC
>JAKEHP010000298.1 GCA_022614955.1 Candidatus Methylomirabilota bacterium | reverse complement strand
GGCGCCAGCAGGTCCTCGATCAGGCCTTCCACGCTCATCCCGACCGCTTCCGGGGCCGCCGTCCCCGGCCCCAAGAGCCCCCGGTGGCCGCGTGGATCAACCCACCTCACTCCGACGTCCGGGGGTTGAGTGGCCACGGCGAAGGCACCGCCGACGGCGGCCGATCCCACGCCCTTCGAAGCCTCTCCCGGTGGGCATCCCCCCAGCGGGAGGGGGCGCCTCAGCCGCCCGCCGACCTCGATCGACCCGAGCACGGATCCCACGACGACAGGGCCACCCGGGTCCCACCCTACCCAGCCATCTTCTGCGGTGGACCATGATCGGCAAGTCACTAATTCCAACTCCGGCGTGTCTCAAAGACCTTGACACATTCCGTCCTCTGCTACGCCCTCAGGGCAGCGCCTACGGGAATCACGCCCCAGTCCAGGTACCGCCACAGATCCACCAGCAGCCTGCGGGCGACCGCCACGATCCCGATCCGCCGCATCCGACTCCCACCCGAGGCGTAGCGCTCTCGGTACCACTTCGAAAGGGCACTGCCCGGCTGGAAGCGCAACCACGCCCAGGCCATCTCGATGGCCACCCCCCGAACCCACACGCTGCCTGCCTTGCTGATGCCCCCTTCCCGCCGGCTCTCGCCGCTTTGGTACGGGGTCGGCGCCAGGCCCGCGAGAGCGCCCACCTGGCGTCGGTTGCGAAACCGTCGCCAGCCGAAGAACTCCATCACCAGCAGCCAGGCGAAGTTGACTCCGATCCCGCGCAGCTGCATCAGCCGGCGAACCTTCTCCGCCTCCGGGCTCTCCCACTCCCGCACCAGCTCCTCGCGGTCGTCCTCCAGCTCCCGGATCTGCCGGTTGATCAGCTCTACTCGCTCCCACTCCCGCAGCAGGCGACAGCGCAGCGCCGCCGGCACCGGGCTTCCGTCCCACATCTGCGCTGCTCCCAAGCGCTCTGTGAAGTCTCGCTTCAGCTCGAGCCGGATCCCCTGACCCGCCAGCAAGCCTTTGATCCGGTTCGTCAGCCGGGTCCGCTCCCGTTTCAACTCTCCCAGCTCCCGGTGAAGCTGACGATTCTCTTCCTCCTCCAACGC
>JAKEHP010000297.1 GCA_022614955.1 Candidatus Methylomirabilota bacterium | reverse complement strand
GACACCTCCTCTTTTTCTTTGATCCGCGTCCCGAACGAGGGCTCTTGGAGCACCACCCGTCGGGCCTGAGCGGGGAAGGACTGGTAGGTCACCCGAGGCTCAATGCCCATCTCCTTCAGGATGGCGACGGCCTCTTCCTCCCCCTGCCCGACCAGGTTGGGCATCACATAGAAGCGGTCTTCCTCCCCTAGGCTGATCAGCACGCTCACCGCGCTCCCCCGCCGCGTCGGGAAACCGGCCGGCGGATTCTGCGCGATCACCACGCCCGTCGGCAGGCTCGTGTGTACCTTGGCGGTAGGCCCGAGGAGCAAGCCCTGCTCGGCCAAGAGCCGCTGCGCCTGCGGGAGGGGCTGGCCCGTAATATCCGGGGCGAGCGTCTCATCGCTTCCCTTACTGATCGCGAGGCGGACCTCGACGTTCCTGCGGACACGCGATCCGCCGGACGGGCTCTGGCGGACCACCGCACCCTTCGGGAAGGCCCCATGGTACTCCTCACCGGCCATCCGGGGCTGCAGTCCCACGACCCGGAGCTGGCGGGCCGCCTCCTTCAGCTCCAAGCCGATCACGACCGGGACCTCGATCCGGTCCCGCTCCATGGTGAGATTCATGGCGATGTAGCCGGAGAGGACGGACAACAAGAAGAGCCCGACCCCGATTCCGGAAATCCGCAGGACGGTCTTCGACCACATGATGATTCCCTCGACCCTCAGTGCCGACGGAGCCGGCCGACAAAGAACCCGTCGGTCTCATGCCGATGCGGCCAGGTGGCGACGTGTCCCCCGGTTACCAGCGTGCTTCTCGCCCCTCGGAAGAACGCCGGCAGGTTGTCCTCGTGGGAGAAGTCCGGATGCCGGGTCAAGAACTGTGCGACGACGTCCGCTCCCTCCTCCGGCTCATGGCTGCACACCGCATATACCAGCGCACCGCCAGTGCGGACGCAGTCCGCCGCCCCATCCATGATCGCGCTCTGAAGCTCGGCGAGCCGGGTGATATCCGCCGGCTCCCGATGCCACCGGATCTCCGGGCGCCGCCG
>JAKEHP010000036.1 GCA_022614955.1 Candidatus Methylomirabilota bacterium | reverse complement strand
GGGTCATCGGTCGGGAGCGGCTTGAAGGTGAGGCCGGACCGGGAGCCGGTCATGGCGATGATCCGCTCGGCCAGCTCGAGGATCGTGAATTCCCCCGGGTTCCCCAGGTTCACCGGTCCGGTGAAAACCCCGTTCCCGTGTTCCATCAGCCGAATGATCCCCTCCACCATGTCGTCCACGTAACAGAACGACCGGGTCTGCTTGCCCTCCCCGTAGATGGTCAGGTCCTCCCCCCGGAGGGCCTGGGTGATGAAGTTGCTGATGACCCGGCCGTCGTCGAGCGCCGCGCGCGGTCCGTAGCAATTAAAAATCCTCGCGATGCGGACCTGGACACCGTGCTGCCGGTGGTAGTCCATCATCAGGGTCTCGGCCACCCGCTTCCCCTCGTCGTAACAGGCCCGCACGCCGATCGGGTTCACGTGGCCCCAGTAGCTCTCCGGCTGCGGGTGAACCTGGGGGTCCCCGTAGACCTCCGAGGTGGACGCCTGGAGTATCCGGGCCCTCGTCCGCTTCGCCAGCTCCAGCATGTTGGTGACGCCCAGCACATTCGCCTGGATGGTCCGGACCGGGTTGAACTGGTAGTGGACGGGGGAGGCCGGGCAGGCCAGGTTATAGATCTGATCCACCTCCAGCTCGATGGGCATGATGATGTCATGCCGGACTAGCTCGAGATGGTCGTGGCCAAGGAGATGCCGGATGTTGTCCTTCGCGCCCGTGAAGAAGTTGTCCAGGCACAGGACCTCGTGGCCGGCCCGGAGGAGCCGCTCGCACAGGTGCGACCCGATGAACCCCGCTCCCCCCGTCACCAGGATGCGCACGCCTTCCCTCCTCCGCTCACGATCCGGGAGGCCGGCCGCGGCCCGCCCGATCACGGCCCGCACGGCCTCCGCCACCTCATCTCCGGTAATGATACGCAGGCAGTTCTGCTCCCCCCGGAGCCACCTCCCCGCCTCGAAGTCTGAGGAGGAGGATACCACGCGGTCTCTGGGCTACCCACACAAACCTGATTTCCTGTCCGCCTCCCCTTTGTGCGCCAGTGCCAGGTACCCATGGGGGCAGCCCGGGTTGGGCCGCGCCAGTACGGGAACCAGGTGCAGCAGGTAGTTGGCGTACGTCAGCCCAGAGGGTCGCGCCGCGATCAGATCCCAGATTGCGGTCCAGCGGTTCCCCAGGGGCCAGATGGCTACCCGGGTGAAGTCCCGCAACAGGTGCCGCAATCCCTCCGCCGTAAACCTCCAGAAGTCGTCAGGGTCGCCGTGAATGACATAGATGAATGGCACCGAACACACAAACAGCCCCCCCGAGTCCAACACCCGGTGCACTTCGCCCACCACCGTAGCCGGGTTGTGGCAGTGCTCCAGCACCTGCGTGGCCAGCACCAGCTCGTACGTCCCGTCCCGGAAGGGCAGCCGGTGGGCGTCCCCGACCACGGCCGGACGCCGACTCCGGGACAGGTCGAGCCGGTCGTAGCGCCGCGCGGCCATTAGCCGCCGGTACGGAGCATCCTTGCTGCCGAGGTCCAGGACCCGGTCCAGGGGCGCGGCGGGAAGTACCTCGCGGAGCTTCGCGTCAAGCGTCGCGCGGCCGTAGGTGCGGCCCTTCCGCAGCCGTAGCGCCATCACCGGTTCCCCAGCATCGCGCGGTACGTCTCGAGGGCCGCCTCCGCTGCCGCCCGCCACGGAAATCGCAATGCCGTCCCACGAGCCGCGCGGCCCATGGCCCGCCGGAGGTCGGCGTCCGTCAGCTCCACCAGGAGCTTCGCCAGGGCCGGGGCGCTCGGCGGGTCATCCAGGACGTAGCCATCGGTCCCAGGAGTGAGAATCTCCGCGACCCCGTTCATCCGGGTGGTGACAACCGGCAATCCGGCCGCCATCGCCTCAAGCGTGGCGTTGGCGAAGGGGTCGAAGCGAGTCGGTAACACGAAAACATCCGCCGCCGCGTAGTACCGCTCGGGGTCCGGCACCGGGTCCACGAACCGCACCCGGCCCGCCAGCCCCAGGGCCGCGACCTGGCGCCGCCAGCGGGGCCTGGGCCGGCCACCCAGGACGACCAGACGCATCCGGAGCCCGGCCTCCCCGGCCCCGACCAGCGCGTTCAGGACCAGTTCCAAGCCCTTCCGGGAGAAGTTGGACCCGACAAAGATCAGCCCCAGGTCTCCGTCCGCCAGCTCCAGCGTCCGACGGACCTCCGCCCGGAAGCGCACCGCATTCTCGGGCGCGAAGCGGTCCGTGTCCACCCCATTGTAAGCTACCCGGATCCGGGATTCCGGCAGCGGGTAGTAGGCCAGGATCCCGTCCCGGTTCAGTCGGGAGTTGGCAATCACCCAGGTTCTGCCATCCGCCCGATAGCGCCGGCGCTCCAGGGTCAGGAGGACCTGGTGCAGCGGAGTGCAGCGTTTCGCCCAGGCCGCCAGGGGCCCCTGCTCTCCGGGCAGGACGCGCTCCAGGTAAAACCGGTGGCACCCCCCTCCGACGGTGACCACCCCCGGCAGGTAGGGGCGGATCTGGCTGTGGACCACATCGAACCGTTCGAGGGCGAGCCGTTTCGCCCTCCCAATAAAGGTTAGGACCTCGACCCACCGGGGATGCTTTGCCACCCGGATGTCATGGCGGACAACGCGGGGGTCCCATGCCCCCTCGATCCGGGCCCCGACGAGGTGGACGTCGTGGCCTGCCGCCAGGAGGGCGTCCACCAGATAGCCCGTTCGCCCCTCGCTCCCCCCCTGGCGATGAAAATCCAGAGCCACCATCGCGACGCGCAGGCGCTCCGTCATGGGCTACCCTTCTCGGCGGCCAGGAACAGGTAGCCCCCCGTGGTCGAGTCTGTCCCCTTGGCCCGGTCGAGGAGCGGGGCGACGGTCGAGAGCAGCAGCCGCCGCAGGAGGCGCTGCATCCAGGGCCAGTCCCGCTCCCGCACCAACCGGAAGGGCAGGAAGGCCAGCTTGAAGGGACTCGACGTGAACAGGCCCCAGACCGCCATCACCCCCCGACTCAAGAGGTAGGCGGTCTCCACCACCTCGAGCGACTCCGCCTTGAGAACCTGTCGCCACGCCTCCGCGCTCAGGATATTAACGTGCTGGCTCCGGGCGTTCTTGCGCGCCCCGTAGGCTGCGGCGCGGTCCGGACATCCCAAGGCGCGCCAGATCCGGCTCGCCAACAAAAGGTCGCCGAACTGGTCGCTGGGAACCGTAAGAAAGAGGGAGCCCCCCGGAGCCAGCACCCGAGACAGCTCCCGGAGGACGTCGGGCAGGCCATCCATGTGCTCCACGGCGCAGACGCTGGTCACGCTGCGAAAGCTCCCGGACCGGAACGGCATGGCCCGGGCGTCCGCCACTGTCAGAAACCGGTAGGCCCCGAGCCGCTTCGCCTCTGCGAGTCCCACCGGGTCCAGATCAACCCCGACGTCCAGCGGCCCGCGGTACGTAGCCCACGCGAAGATCCCGTCGCCGCAGGCTACGTCCAGCACGGGGGGGATCAGCCGCTGGCGGGTGAACACCTCGCCCTCCATCGCCTTCACGATCGGAATCCACGGCCGGAACAGGTAGCGGGGGTGCTGAAGCATCCGCCGGAAGATATCCCCCCGTGAACGGGGAAGGGCCGTCCGCATCACGACTCCTTTCGGAGCAGGGCGTGGTACTCGTAGCTCAGGGGAGGCCACCGCGCCCCGATCCGATCCAGCCAGGGGCGCAGCGCCGGCCATCGGCGGACCCACCGCTCATGCGTACGAAACGGGAACCCGAAGGCCGCGACGCGGACGGGGGTGAGGCCGGTCCCCCTGACGAGGCGGCGGAACTTCCAGTAGTCCAAGCGATTGAAGTGGCCATTGGGGTCAATCGTCAGCTCGTTGACCCGGATGCGCCGTTTGAACAGCTTGAATCGGTTGTCCAGGGTCACCAAGAGATGCCCGGCCGGTCGCAGGATCCGGGCCAGCTCCCGCATCCCGGTGAATGGGTCCGGCAGGTGGTCCAGCGTGGCGGAGCAAATGGCGAGTTCGAAGGCCTGCTCACGGAACGGCAGGGCGAGTCCATCCCCTGCCACCCCCTGCAGGCTCGGGTTCCGGCCCCGCGCCGCGGCCACCCGCCACGCGGCAAGGTCGAGACCAACAACCTCCAGTGCCGGGGGGAACACGGCCTCGACGTGTCCCTCGGCGCAGCCCACATCCAGCACCCGTGCCGGAGGACGCACGCATTCCCGAACCAAGCGGCCCAGCAGGTCCAGTCGCTGCTGCTTGAGGGTCCGGGTCACGGGATCAGTGGATCCATAGTAATGGATCGCGTAATCCACCGCCTCCTGTTCGAAGAAGGCCCGGGCTTCTGCCGGGGCCAGACCTTCCCCCCGCCGCGCCCGGTCCGTCACGCATCGCCCTCCTTCACGACCTCGATCCGGAAGAAGAGGTCGTTCGCCGGGAACATGAACGCAGCGTGCCGCTCGTACCAGCGGGAGGACAGGGCGTAGAGGAGCCGCGGGAACACCGAAAACACAGAGGCGCCGAAGTGCAGCCGCTTCTCCAGGACGCGGAAGCGCTTGGAGGTGTAGAAGTTGGTATGTCGGGTGTTCTCCGTGAAGTAGTCGAAGGAGTCCAGCGCCAGGTGGTGCCGGTGCGTCGGATCCTGCCACGAGTACAGGCTGGAGAAGTGCGGGGTGATGATCTCCACCACCGCGCCCGGCCTGCCGATCCGGTGTAGCTCCTCCATAGCCTGAACGATGCTCCCCAGGTGCTCGATGACGTGGTGGCACAGGATCAGGTCGAAGCTGTTGTCCGCCAGCGGCCAGGGGAAGCGGTCGAGGTCGGAAACGATGTCCGCCGCGGTATCGGGATTGACATCAATCCCCACCGTCCCGGAGCGCTTCCGGCGTCCGCAGCCGACGTCCAGTACCCGCGGCTTTCCAGCCATCGCCCGTTCACCCCCCCCGTCGCCCGGCCAGGATCTCGGCGTACAACGCCTCGAGCCGTCCGACCATGGTCTCCAGACTGAACTGTTTCTCGACCAACCGCCGCCCCGCGGCGCCCAGCGTTGCGCCCCGAGCCGGATCGCGCAGGAGGGCGGCGATCGCCTCGGCCAGGGCCGCCGGATCCCGGGGCGGCACCAGCAGGCCGGTCTCCCCATCTCGGAGCACTTCGGTCAGGCCCTCGACGTCGCTGGCGACCACCGGCCGGCCCATGGCGAGGGCCTGCACGACGGCCTGCGGTACCCCCTCCGGCTCGATTGAAGGGAGGACGAACATGTCCAGCGCGGCGAGGACGTCCGGGATGTCGCGCCGATGGCCAACGAGACGTACCGTCCCGTCCAGGTCCAGGTCCCGGACCTGCTCCTCGATCCGGTCGCGGATCGGCCCGTCGCCGACCAGGACCACGTGCAGCCCCGGGAACGCGCTCCGGAGCTGCCGGCACGCCTCCACCAGCACCGCATGCCCCTTGCGCAGCCGGAGCACAGCCACGACCCCCAGGAGGGGAGTGCCGGGCGCGATTCCCCACTCCGCCCGCACCCCGTCCCCCCGCACCCGGTCGGGGTCGAACGCGCCCATGTCAATGCCGGTCGGGATCACCACCACCTTCTCGGGGGGGACGCCGGTCTCGGCGACGAGGCGGCGGCGGGCGAACTCGCCCGTCGTCACGATGCGGTCGCACAGGCGCCGGTACACCAGGGTGGAGAGCGGGTTGCGCGGCACGGCCCCGGCCAGGTGACGCGTTCGCAGAACGGGGACCCCGGTCAGCCGGGCGGCCAGCGACCCCACCCAGCTATCCACGGAGCTGTGCGTGTTGACCAGGTCCGCGCGCACCGCCCGCAGGTGCCGGGCGATCCGCACCACGGCCACGGGGTCCAAGGGGCCGCGCATCGGAATCCGCGCCACCGGGCAGCCGAGCCCTCCGACTTCGTCACCCAGGCGCGCCCCCGGCGGGCACACGACCTCAGGCCGGTACCCCCGGGCCGCAAGCTCGCGCACCTCCGTCCAGGTGCGCACCTCCTGGCCTCCCCAGCCCGGCGAAGATTCGGTGTGGACAAGGCGCATGCTTACGGGTCCCGTCGTCCGTCGGCTGCGGCCTGCCGCTCCCACAGGCGGGCGTATTTCAGGAAGGCATACGCGGCGTATAGGCCAGCCAGCACCAGCCCGGCCCGGCCGTCCAGGAAGCCCCGCCGCAGCACGTACATCCGCAGGAAGGTGGCCGCGGGGCGCGAGACGAGCTGCGTCGGTCGGAAGCGCACCCCCCGGCGGTCCAGCTCTTCGGCGGCCAGGTCGGCGTACCGGCGCATGCGCTCGGTAAACTCCGCGACCGACCCGTAGGTGTGGTGCTCGAGCGGCGCCTCCAGCCGCCCCAGCACCCCCTCGACCTCGACCGCCTCGTGCACCAGACGGTCGCCGAAGCGCGCCCGATCCTTCCGGAAAAGCCGCACCACCCACCCCGGGTACCAGCCGCCGTGCCGGATCCAGCGCCCGCAGAAGTAGCTCTTGCGGGGCATGGCGTAGGCGTCGCACGGCCCGTCACGCTCCAACACCTCTTCGATGGCGCGGCGGAGCTCCGCCGTCACCCGTTCGTCCGCGTCCAGGCTCAACACCCAGCGGTGCCGGGTGCGCCCTACGCACAGGTTCTTGTGGGCGGCGAAACCCAGCCACGGGTCCACAAACACATGGGCCCCCGCCCGCCGCCCCAGCTCGACGGTCCCGTCGGTGCTCCCTGAGTCACACACCAGGACCTCATCCGCCCACGCCACGCTGGCCAGGCAAGCCGGGAGATCCTCCTCCTCGTCCCGCGCAACGATAGTCACCGACAGCGGCGCCCTCGCCACCGCCCCTCCCACGACCCCAGGACCGGGGTGGAGCATTTTCCCCCGCGCCTTCCTGCCGCGACGCCCTACCGGGGGGGTTCGCGCTCGGCCACCACGATCAGGTGCTTGCTGTAGAGCACGTGCCCGGACAGCATGTGCTGGAAGATCTCCGCGTTCGCCTTCCGCTGTCGCGGGTCGCGCTCGCGGGCCAACGCGAGCCAGGTGAACCCGTAGATCGCCGGAACCAGGAACCCGAGGGCGCGGTCGGTTGCCTTACGGCGGCTGCTCGCCAGACCGCACACGCAAAAGCCCAGGGCCCGGAGCATATAGCGGAGCTGATAGTAGCTCAGGAGATTAATGTGGCCGAAGGGGGGCATCCGCTGCGCCTCGTCGAGCGGCCGTCCCAGGCCGTTCACCAGCCCGCCCAGGAGGAACTTCACGCGCGAGGTCAGCTTGTGGATGTTGGGCGTGGACAGGATCAGCCGTCCGCCGGGGCTCAGCACCCGCGCGCACTCCCCGAGGAACGCGAACGGGCTCCGCAGGTGCTCGATGCCCTCCAGCGACGCCACCAGGTCGAACGCCTCGTCGGCGAAGGGCAGGCGGCCCTCCATGTCCGCCCGCACCCAGGCGGTGCCCGGGATGGCCGAGGTCAGGGGGTGGAGATCCGCCGCAACCACCTCGAGGCCCAGCGCTGCCAGGCGGACAGCGAGGGCCCCGGCGCCCGCCGGAATGTCGAGGACGGCCCGCCGCGCCGGCGACCGAGCGATGATCCCGGCAATCTGGTCATAGAGGGCGGCCTCCGCCCACGCTCGCACCGTGGCGCCGCTCATCCCCCCGGGCCCTTGACCGCCTCAAGCTCCCACACGATGGAGCCAGCAGGGAAGATAAATGCCAGGTGCCGCTCGTACGGCCGGCTGAACCGGTTGGCCGCGGCCTCAAAGCCGATCACCTTGAACAGGTCGTTGAAGTAGATGCGGCGCCGGCGAACGCGGAGGTGCGCCCGGTACGTGGGGTTCCCCGGATAGTAGTAGTCGAACGAGCCGCCGGCGAAAAAGTGCCGGTGGCCGGGGTGCCGGAACGCCTCGACCCACGAGAAGTGCGGCGTTTCCACCACGATCCGCCCACCGGGCTTGGTAATGCGGTACAGCTCCTCCACCGTGGCCACCACGTCCTGCATGTGCTCGAGCACGTGGCGCATCACGATCAGGTCGAAGCTCCCCTCGCGCAGGGGCCAGGGCAGCCGGTCCAGGTCCGTCCGGATGTCGGCCGCACTGTTCGTACGCACATCGAGGCCGATGGCCCCGGAGAACTTGCTTCGCCCGCAGCCAACATCAAGGATCCGCGCCCCCCGAAACCGCTTCTCCAGCCGGTGATAGTAGTGTTTGGGTCGTTCGAGCCACATAGATCCCGCTTCTTCTTGGCGTCCACCGCCTTACCGGGTACCCAGCGCTACATCGCAAACGAGCGGATTCATCGAGCCGTTGTCGAACACGACGACGGATCACGATCACGGCTCCTTCGGGCGAGCTGTTGGTTGACGGCGGCGATGACCTCCTCAACCGTCAGGGCCTCCAGGCACTCGCACCGCTTGGTCACCTCGCAGGTCTTTCTCGCGAGGGACCTGCAGAGAGCGTCCTTTTGCAGGACGAGGTGGCCGTCACCCCAGGGCCTCCAGTTCTGCTCCCTGGAGGGACCGAAGAGGGCTACGACGGGAGTGCTCACCGCCGCGGCGACGTGCATGGGCGCGGAGTCCACGCCGACGAAGACGCCAGAACGAGCGATGAGGGCAGCCAAGTGTTTCAAGGTCAATCGCCCGGCGAGGTCAATGAGCGGGGATCTGGCCAGGGCAATGACTCGCTTGGCCTTCTCCACCTCCCGTCCGGCCTGGCCGCTGGTGACCGCCACCTTCGCCCCATGGAGGGCTACGAGGTGATCGGCCACCTGGGCGAAGCCCTCGTCCGTCCAGCACTTGAAGAACCACCGGGCCGTCGGATGGATGGTCACCAGGAGGTCCGAGGCGGAAACGCCGTGCGATCGGAGGAGCTCCTCGACGGCCTCCCCATACGTGCTGGGAACGAAGAGCCTGAGGCGCTTGTCCCGGGGCTCGACACCCATGGCCCTGACCAGGTCGAGGCTGCTCTCCACGACATGCTTCCGCCAGTCCTGGCCCACGGCGTGGGTGAGGAGACACCGCCTGGCCAGCAGGCCGGATCCCTGGGGGTCGTACCCGACCCGGACCTTGGCCCCGGAGAGGACCCCCAGGATGGCCTCCCGATCCCCTTTCCCCATCTCCACGACGAGATCCGGGCGGGTCCGTCTCACCTGGCGGACGAGCCGCCACTCCGAGAGAAGTTTTGCGAGAAGACCCCGCCCCTTCCCGAAGGTCAGGATCTCCTCCAGGTCAGGGTTGAAGGTGAGCATCTCCTCCGCCCCTCCCCTGACCAGGGCGGTGATCTTGCTTCCGGGGAAAGCCGTCTTGAGGGCGTGGAGAGCGGGAGTGGCCAGGAGGACGTCCCCGAGATGCTTCAGTGTGATCGCCAGGATCCGGCCGGGCGCTTCGATCATGGAAACGCGGCATGCCATCAGCCGCCCCCGATCTGACTCTGATAGAGCTTGTAGTACGCACCCCGCCCGGCCAGGAGGTCCTGGTGGGGGCCTGCCTCGACGATCCGCCCCCTCTCCAGGACGAGGATCTTGTCGGCCCGGAGGATGGTCGAGAGGCGGTGGGCGATGACGAAGGTGGTCCGCCCCTTCATGAGGCGGTCCAGGGCGTCCTGCACCAGGCGCTCGGACTCCGCATCGAGCGCCGAGGTGGCCTCGTCCAGGATGAGGATCGGCGGATCCCGGAGGACCGCCCGGGCGATGGCGATCCGCTGCTTCTCCCCGCCCGAGAGGCGAACTCCCCGCTCGCCGATCCGGGTCTCGTACCCCTGCGGCAACCGCTCGATGAACTCCGCCGCGTGGGCGATGCGAGCCGCCTCCTGGACTCGCTCCGGCGCGACCCCCGACCGGCCGTAGGCGATGTTGTTGTAGACGGTGTCGTCGAAGAGGATGGTTTCCTGGGTGACGATCCCGATCTGCTCCCGCAGGGAGCGGAAGGTCACGCGACGGACATCTGTCCCGTCAATCTCCACCCGCCCGGCGGTGGGGTCGTAGAGGCGCGGGAGGAGGTTCACCAGCGTGCTCTTCCCGGCCCCGCTGGATCCCACGATGGCCACCAGCTCCCCGGGCCGGGCCTCGAAGGAAAGGTCCCGCAGGATCGGCTGGGCCCCGTCGTAGGCGAAGGAGACGCCCCGGAACGCCACCGCTCCCCGGACGGCCGCCAGAGGGACGGCATCGTGGGCTTCCAGCAGGTCGAGCCGGGTGTCCATGAGTTCGAAGACCCGCTTCACCCCCGCCATGCCCCGCTGGATGACGTTGTTCAGGCCCCCCAGGCGCTTGATGGGCTGAAACATCGAG
>JAKEHP010000296.1 GCA_022614955.1 Candidatus Methylomirabilota bacterium | reverse complement strand
TAGATCACGCTCCACCGGAGCATGAGAACCACCGGGCTCACCAGCCAGAAGAGGTCCGGACCCACGGTGAGACCGCCGAAGATCCGGAGGACGAGGGCGCTCACGCCCGCCAGGCCCAGGTTGGTGAGGGGGCCGGCCAGGGCCACCCACATCAGGTCCCGCCGGGGGTGGTCGAAGTAGAGGTGGTTGACCGGGACCGGCTTGGCCCAGCCGAACCTGAAGAAGAGGAGGGCCAGTGTCCCCACCGGGTCCAGGTGGGAGAGGGGGTTCAGGGTCAGCCGCCCCTGGGCCCGGGCCGTGGGGTCCCCGAGCTTATTGGCGGTCCAGGCGTGGGCGTACTCGTGCGCCGTCAGCGCCAGCAGGAGCGGCGGGATGATGACGGCGAACTCGCGGACCCGGATGCTGATGTCTTCCCACACCGATACAAGTCCCCGTGGCGCAAGGTGTTGCGGGTCGCGGCCACGCTACCAGAGGCCCCTAGCGATGTCAATCCGCGGCGGGAATGTGGGCGGAGAAGCGGCGCCGGACGAACTGCTCCTCCTCCTCCCGGCTCGTGAGCCTCCCCTCCAGCCGGGCGTAGCGGAGGGAGTCGAGGATGTCGCGGTAGATCGGGCCGGGCCGGATTCCGAGGGCCTTCAGGTCGTTGCCGGTGAGGAGCGGCCGGACGGCGGCGTAGCGGGTCAGGTACCCCGAGATCGCACGCTCCACCCGAGGGGCCGGGGGCCGGGCCATGAGGAGCAGGACCGCCTCGAGTGGGGCGTCATCGAGCAGGCGGGTGATGAGGCCGGGGGTGAGGGGCCGGTCCTTGGCGAACTGGCGCCGCAGCGTGCGGTAGGCAGTGAGGGCCGCGCTCAGGTCCGCGAGGCGGCCGGGCGGGAGGCCCAGGCGCCGGGCGACGCTGCGGGCCTCGGGCAAGGTGATCTCTGACACCCAAGCCAGCAGGTAGAGAAGCCAGGGGGTGGGAACTTCGGGCAGATGGAGGAGCCGGTACCAGGAGAGGACCTCCCCGACCCGGTGGAGGAGAGCCTGCTCCGCCCGGGTCCCCTTCAGCCGGGGATGGATCGCCTCCGGGACACCGTACCCCTCCAGCATCTTGAGGATGGCCTCCGGCCGTGCCTCCTGGAAGATGAGCTTCAGCTCCGTGAGGATCCGCGCGCCCGAGAGCTTGTCCAGGAGGCGCAGGCGGACGGCATTCCGGATCAGGCGCTCCGACTGCTTGGCGATGGTGAACCCGCACCGGACGGCGAACCGGGCGGCCCGGAGGATCCGGGTGGGGTCCTCCACGAAGGAGAGGCTGTGGAGGACCCGGACCACCCCGTCCCGCAGGTCGCGGCTCCCGCCGAAGAAATCGAGGAGGCGGCCGTAGCCCGCGGCGTGTAGCCCCAGGGCCAGGGCATTGATGGTGAAGTCCCGCCGGTACAGGTCCAGCCGAATGCTGCCGTGCTCCACGGTCGGAAGGGCGGCGGGGTGCTCGTAGTACTCGGTCCGGGCCGAGGCTACGTCCACCTTGAAGCCGTCGGGCAGGCTCACCACGGCGGTGCCGAACTTTCGGTGGCTCCGGACCGTCCCGCCCACGGCCGCCGCGAAGGCCTCGGCGAAGGCGATCCCGTCCCCCTCCACGACCAGGTCTACGTCCAAGTTTTCCACCCCGAGCAGTAGGTCCCGGACGAACCCGCCCACCGCGTACAGGCGGGCCCCCGCCTGATCCGCCACTCCCCCCGCCGCTTTCAGGATCTCCTGGAGCCGGGCCGGGAGCCGCCCGCGGAGCAGCGTAGTAACCGTCCGGTCGGTGGGCTGGAGGGAGGCCTCCTCCGCCTCCCGCGGGAAGGTGGGGCGCTGCAGGACCTCCTCGTGCAGGTGCCGGAGCAGGTCGCTGCGCAGGATTGCCCCCTTCAGGCGCCTCTCCTGGACGACGGGCAGGAAGCCCAGGGTCCGCTCCACTATCAGGGCCTCGACCTTCTCCAGGGGGGCGTCCGGGTCCACGGTGGAGAACTCCGTGGTCATGTACTCGCTCACCGGAGCCTCCCCCAACCCGTGGTAGAGCGCCCGGTCCAGGATCTCCCGGGTGATGAGCCCGGTCAGCTCCCCCTGCCGCACCACGGGAAGCGTGTTCAGGCTGAACCGGTTCATGATCTCGGCCGCCCCCGCCACGGTGAAGCGGTCCGGGATGGCCTTCACGGGAGCCATCATGATGTCCCGGGCCAGCCGGACCGGCCGCACCTGGGCCTTGAGGAGGCGCAGCAGCTCGGTCTTGACCTCGAGGAGCGACCGATCCCGGATGGCGGCGGAGGCGGCGGTCCCGTGCCCGCCCCCGCCGAGGGCGGCGGCGATGGCCCCTACGTCCACCGCCTCCAGCCGGCTGCGGGCCACCAGGTGGACCCGGTCGTCCATCCGGACCAGGACGAGGAGCACATTGATGTTCTCGATGTCCCGGAGCTTGTGCACCACGAAGGCCAGGTCCCCCACGTACCGGTCTCGGGTGACGGCCGTGATGACGATCGGCACGGCGTTCACCACGTGCGTCTCTGCGGCCACGATCAGCTCGTTCAGGAGGGCGATCTGCTCCGCCGTCATCTCCCGGCGGGTGAAGTCGGCGACGGTGTTTAGGTTGGCGCCCTGATCCACCAGGGCGGCGCCCGCCGCCAGGTCGGCGGGGGTCGTCGAGGTGAAGGTGAAGAAGCCAGTTTCTTCGTAGATGCCCAGGGCGAGCAGCGTCGCCTCCTCCGGGGTGAGGGGGACCTGCCGCTCCCGGAGCAGCTCGACGAGGATGGTGGTGGTGGCCCCGACCTCCTTGAGGACCTCCAGGGTGCCGGTGATGTCCTTGGGGTGGGCCGGGTGGTGGTCGTAGATGTGGATCTCCAGGCCAGGGTTGCTCAGGACCTCCTTCAGCGGGCCCAGGCGGCCGGCCCGCTTGGCATCCACCAGGATGAGGCGGGTCACGGCGGTGAGATCAAGCTTCTTCAGCCGCTCGTGGGGGAAGGGCTCCCCCATCTGGGCAACGTACTCCCGGACGTTGCGCTCGAGGGAGCCGGGGAAGGCGAGGCGGGCCTGGGGGTAGAGCTTGCTCGCGGCCAGCATCGAGGCCACGGCGTCGAAGTCGGCAGTGATGTGGGTGGTGATGAGCTCCATGGCGGCAGTATACGCCCCGGGGGGAGGGGGGGCAAGGCGGCCGGATTGCGCGGCCCGTTGACAGCCGTACGGGTTCGGGTTTGGTTCTTGACGTTATGCGGACCCAGCAGTGATCAGCAACGCAGAATCCGGCCCGGGCCGGCGGATTCGGGACTGGTAATTTTTTTCTTGACATTCTAGTTAACTGTAACCCTACCTTAAATGATGATGAGGAGGCGAACGAAGATGCGAGACCCGGGACTCAAAATCGGCGACCTGGCGAGGCGAACAAGAGTAGATGCCAGAACCATCCGCTTCTATGAAGCGGTAGGCGTCCTCCCACCGCCAGCGCGGGGTCGCAATGGCTACCGCCTCTACGCCGGGGACGCCGTGGACATGCTCCGATTCATCAAGCAGGCGCAGGGGCTGGGCCTCGCCCTGGCCGAGATCAAGGAAATCGTGGCGATCCGGCAGGGGGGTCGGCCTCCCTGCGGCCACGTCTACCAGCTGTTGCGCGAAAAGGCCGCCGAGCTGGACCGGAAGCTGCGCGACCTCGTCGGGCTCCGCCGTCGGATCCGCCAGAGTTTGGCGGCGTGGGGACGACGGCCTCCGGGGAAGGCCGCGGTCTGCCCCCACATTGAGGCTGTGGAAGGCGTGAGCCGGTCTCGGCGAGCTACGGGAGCGTAACCGGGCGAACGCATACGCGCAATCAGGTGTGGGTCCCGAAATCGATTGAGGGAGATACCGGCAGAAGAGAGCCGGATCAGACGGGGGTGCCAGCGGTGAGCGCCCTGGTTCTATCAAATCCTGCGCAACCTCCTCGTTGACCACTACCGCCGTACCGCCGCCTTCCGTCGCCTAAAGGACCAGGTGGCCGCCGACGGGGTTGCAACGACTGAGATGGACGAGGAGCTCTTCCGGGCGACGTACCCCTGTGTGAAGGACGTGGCCACCACCCTGAAGCCCGAGTACAGCGAACTGATCCGCCGAATCGAATTGGGCGACGAGCCGCTGCACGAGGTGGCGCGCGACCTTGGCACCACGGCCAACAACGCCTCTGTCCGACTCCACCGCGCCCGTCAAGCCCTTCGCGAAGGGTTGGCCGCCATGTGCGGGGCCTGCGTGGAGCATGCTTGCCTTGACTGCAGTTGCCGGAAGGGTGGCCCCGAAACGCGCCCGCCACATTAGCCCGTTTGGCGAGCTGTCGAAAAAGGTCCCGGTCACTCGGGGCCCTTTCGATGGGAGGGCCGGGCGCACCGATGACTCCCCACGGGCAGGCAAGTCCCTGGTGTAAGAGCCCGGCCGGTTGTGCGTCTTCCTGGGTGAAGGCGGTCCGAGGAGCTCGCCGGTGGGCGAAAAAGCCAAGATTTGTAAGGGAGGAAAGACCGGCCACTGAAACGGTCCCATTGAAAGTCTCAGGCCTAAGGAGATGAACAACATGACAACCGCGGCCGTGGGTTTTGACGCTCGCGAGATGAGGTTGAAGACCTTCCTGGTCACCACTGGCCTCCTCCTCTTCTCGATCTTTGTCATCGGCCTCTTCAGCTTGGCCACCTCGCCCCTGGAGGCGGTGACGTTGACCCTGGCCTACACCGCCGGCCTCTCCATGATCGTGCTCCCCTGCACGCTCCCGGCGGTGTTCGTGATCGTGCCCCTGAGCCTCGGGCGGAGCTACCGGCGCGGCATCACCATGGCGCTCCTCTTCGGCTTGGGGCTCACCATCACGATTGGGGCATACGGCATGGCCGTGGCGTACCTTGGCAAGATCCTATATCTGGACCAGGTCACGCTCCTCATGTGGTTGACGGCTGCCGTGGCGGCCTATGTCTTCGGGTTGTCTGAACTGGGGCTGATCCCGTGGCGGACTCCGAGCTACGGCGGCCCTTTGCCAGCCGCGATCCAGCAGCGAGGGGACTACCTTAAAGCCTTCGGCATGGGGCTCCTCCTCGGCAACGCGGGGATCGGATGCCCGAACCCTGCGTTCTACGTATTGCTGACCTACATCGCCGGATCCGGGAGCCTCGTGACGGGCGCAACCTATGGCCTGATCCATGGTATTGGCCGGGCCACACCACTCCTGGCCCTCTCGATCCTTGCGATCCTCGGGGTAAACGCCACGGGCTGGGTCTTGAGCAAACGGGAGCGGATCGAAAAGCTCGTCGGGTGGGGCCTCATCGGCCTCGGGTCGCTCATGATCCCCAAGGGCTACCTCTTCGGCCACGCCTTCTGGGAGGAGTCGGTTGTCCACAAGGTCTGGAACAAGCTGGTCCATCTGACCCTGGGTACAAACGTAGCCGAGAGCGCCGCCGTCGAGCAGGCCCTGGGGGACATGCCGGTCCATGACCCCTGGCTCCTCTACGGGCCGTGGGTCGTGATCGCGCTGCTCATTGCTCTCCCCGTCCTTTGGAGCGACTGGAAGCGTGCGGCCCGGTCCAGAGTGTCGGGGGCTCTGGCGGCGAAGCTGGGCGGATTCCTGGTATTGCTCATGGTCTGGCCGAGCGAAGCCGTCGCGCACGGGGACGATCATGTCACGGCTATTTCGTTCATCGGCCCCATGCTCGCACTCTCCGTGGTCACCTTGGTGGTCGGGATCGGCCGAGCTGTCATTCGGGTCGTCAGGAGGAACGGCGAATGATTACGGTGGAGCTCCTCTCCGCCCCTGGCTGTGCCAACTGCGGGGCGGCCAAGGCATTGGTTACAAAGCTGATCGAGCAGGCAAAAGCCGAGATCGCGGATCTCCACGTGGAGGAGGTGGACATCACGGAACGTCCCGAGGTGGCCGTGAAGTATCGAGTGATGTCCGTCCCAGCCATCGCCATCAATGGGAGGCTGGAGTTCATGGGTGTCCCCAGGGAGGAGGAGCTCCGTCGGCGGCTCCTGGCCGCCAGCCGGGCGGGTGATCATTCCTAGGTTCAAGCGATTCGATCTCCATTAGAGGAAAAGCCAATGGGCGCGATCCGGCGTGGCTTCCGAAATCCTTTCAGGAACTCCGTCCGGACGGGCATTGCTGTCCTCCTGCTGGCATTTGTCCTGGGGCTCCTCGCCCTCATGGTCCAGGCAGCCTTCCTCAGCCGGCAGCAGCTCGGGCGGCTGGACGCAAAGGTCCGGACCCTCATCGAGCTCCGGGAGGCCGGGGCCTTCGGGACGGGGGGCTTCGGGGGCGACAAACCCATTGGGGAGGAGGGCTTCTCCCTCGACACCCTGGAGAAGGTCAGGCGGAACGCCCACGCCCGGCACATCGCGAAGATCGAGGAGTACGTTTACGCGACCCAGATCGATCCCTCGAAAGAAAACGCCTACGCGATGATCATCGGGATGCGGCCCGGCTCGGCGATGCGCGCCATCGGGGAGGTCGACTATGAGAGTGCCCGGCTGATCGCCGGGCGGTCGCTACAGGAAGAGGACAGCGAGAAACCGGTGGCTGTCGTCGGTAAGCTCTATGCGAGGCAGCGGCTGGGCCTCATCGAGCTGACCGACACGACACTGGCGGCCAGCGCGCTCTCTCTGAACGGCAGAGCATTTCGGGTGGTGGCGGTCTACACGACGGAGAACGATTTCGGCGACAACCATGTCTTCATTCCGCTCGCCGCGTTCCGAGAGACCTTTCACCCCGGGAAGAAGCTCGGGAAGATCTTCGTGACGGTGGACTCGGTGACCAATGTCGAGAAGGTCGTCGAGGAGCTGAGAGCCATCCCGGAGGCGGACGTCGTGACGGCCCCCGAGGCGGTCTCTACCGCTCGGACCATGTTGGGCGGGATTGCAGCGACCAGTACCTTTGGATCCACCATGCTCTTCGGGGTCGGTGGTGTCTTGATCTGCTCGATCATGATCTTGATCACCAAGGAGCGGATCCGGGAGATCGGGACTCTCAAGGCGCTCGGAGCCTCCAATGCCGAGATCGTGAACCAATTCCTGGCCGAGGTCTTCACCGTCGTCTTGATGGCCGGGGCCGGGGCGCTGCCTTTTGCCTACCTGTCAACGCCGTTCCTCCGGCGAGCCCTGGGCGTGCCCATCGAGGTGAACCGGGGGCTATTCTTCCTGATCCTGGTGAGCTGCTTCGTGTTCGGCGCCATCGGCAGCTTCTACCCGATTGTCAGAGGGATCCGGCTGAGCCCGGTCGAGGCGATGGGGAAGGTCTGAGGGGGCCCTGGCGATGCGAATGGTTGCCCTCGGGATCCGCAATCTGCTGCGGAACAAGCTCCGGCTCTTCATCGTCGCCCTCTTGATCGGCTTCCCCTTCTTCCTCCTCCTGGCCTTCCAGGCCATCGGCACGGCGGTCGGGAACTACACCGAGCTCCTCAAGCAGGGGGTGGATACGAGCCTCCAGCTCCGAGCGAAGGGCTCCATGGGCCATGTCAACATGGTGGGGAGCTATCGCCTGCTCCCCCACGAAGCCCTGGAGAAGGTCAGGGGGATCGAACACGTGGCGAAGGTCGAGGCGTACCTCCTCGCCATGAACCCGACCGAGGGTCACAACTTCGCCATGCACGTGGGCCTGAACCTGGGGGATCCGAAGCGCCTGGAGTCCCACGGGGAGGCCGGGAGCCCCCGGATCACTGCCGGGCGCGACTTCACCTCCGAGGATGCGGGAAGGGATGTGGCCCTCATCGGCCAGGCCTACGCCCGGTGGGCCGGGATCACCCCCGAGAACCTCGCGGTGGCCAGGTTCATGGTCGATCCGACGCGATCGAACCCCGTCATCTTCCCTCTCCACCGGCCGAAACGGGAACTCCAGATCATCGGCATCTACGCGAGTGGCTACGTGTTCGGGGACCTCCAGCTCTTCATGCCCATGGAGACCTTCCGCCGCATCTACGGGGTGGACAGGGGATTCTCCTGGTTGTTCGTGACCGCAGACTCCGTGGACAACGTGGCGTTCGTGGACCAGAAGCTGCGGGAGGCCCTGGGAAACGTGGCCGATGTCATCGCCCCCAAGGGGGCCGCGACGTTCGCGAGCACGACCACCAAGGCGGTGAACCGGATCGCAGGCACGGTCAGCCTCTTTGCCGTCGCGTTAATGGTGGTCGTGATTTTCTTCGTCATGCTCGTGACGGTTCGGGAGCGGGCCCGGGAGATCGGCACCCTGAAGGCCATCGGGGCCTCTGACGGAGGGATCGTGGTCCAGTTCCTTGCCGAGGCGATGGGCCTCAGCGGGATCGGCGCCCTGTTGGGCGTGTCCCTCTTCGGGGCTCTCGGTGAGGCGGTTGCCGGCCGGCTGTTCGGCGTGGGCATGCGCCCCTTCCTTCCTGCCCAGTACAAGGACAGCTTGTTCGACAGCCTGGGCGGGATCAGCGCCGGCGTCGGCCCGCCAACGATCAGCATCGTCCTCGTGCTCGCGGTGGTCGTGGCCTCGGTGGGCAGTGCCTACGGGGCCTGGCAGGTGACGCGGCTCTCCCCCGTGGAGGCGATGAAGCATGAGTGAGGCGAAGCCGGTCATCCAGCTCAAGGGCCTCGCCAAGCACTACCCCCGGGGGGGCGAGGCGGTGAAGGCCCTCGACGGGGTTGATCTGCGCATCGATGGGACCGGCTTGGTCGCAATTTTGGGGCCCAGCGGCAGCGGCAAGTCCACCCTCCTGCACATGATCGGCGCGATGGACCGGCCGACCCGGGGAGAGGTGATCGTCGCCGGACAGGCCCTCAACGGGCTGCCGGAGAAGGCGCTCACGCGCTTCCGGCGTCAGACCGTCGGCTTCGTCTTCCAGACCTTTAACCTCATCCCCAACCTGACCGCCCTGGAAAACGTCATGCTGCCCTTGGAGTTTAATCAAGTCGCGAAGGCCGAGCGGGATGCGCGGGCCCGGCGCCTCCTCGACCAAGTCGGCCTCGGCCACCGGCTGACCCACCGGCCGGGTGAGCTGAGCGGCGGCGAACAACAACGGGTGGCGATTGCGCGGGCCCTGGCCAACGACCCTCCCCTTATCTTGGCCGATGAGCCGACCGGGAATTTGGATACCGAGTCTGGCCAGAAGATCTACGAGCTCCTCAAGGAGGTGGCCCGGCAGAGGACGGTGCTCGTCGTCACCCACGCCGAACCGCTGGCCCGGATGGCGGATAGGGTCCTGCACATCAAGGACGGCAGGCTGATAGGTTCCGAGTAACGGGAAGAGGCCCCCCATGCCCACCGGAAAGACGATTCGCTTCCTCCTCGCCTCAACATTGGTCCTGGCAATGGTCCCGGCGCTCAGCCTGGGGCAGAGCAAGCCCAGTCAGGCCCCATCGAAGGGGCCCAAGGGAACCATCGTTATCCAGGTCCGGGCGCGCGCCGGCGGGTTCCTCCCCCAGGCACTGCGGGACCGGATTCGGGGCGTGCCGAACGTCGGGCAGGTTCAGAGCTTCCTGGAAGGGAGAACCACCGACGCGGTGCGGGTGATCGGGGTGGAGCCGGCGCCCATGCTCCATCTTCGGTCGGGCAACGAGGCCCTTGCGGCAGCGACCGTCCAGGGTCGGGGCCTCGAGGCAGGCGACGCGGCGGAGGCCATGGTGGTGGGCAAGACCTTCGCTCAGAAGAACAAGACGGCCCTGGGCTTGAGTATCCCGACCATGCTGACCAAGGACCACTTTCCCCCGATCGTCGTCGGCGGCCAGGGGTTCGCCATCATCGGGATCTTCGCCACCGGCGATCCCGAGACGGATGACCAGGTGCTGGTGCTCCTGCCCACTGCGCAACAGCTACTGAACCAGCCGGGCCGGGTCAGCGGGCTCTACGTCCTTCCCGCAGCGTCAGGCGAGCAGGTGTCCACCGACCTGCGCCGTGCGCTCGGGACCACCGCAGAGGTGACCGTGCTCCCGCGCCGGGGACCGTGACCGATGGTCCCCCCAAGCACCGATCTGGGAGGGGGTGAAACCTCCCGGGCTGTCGAAGGTGGAAGACCCGTCCTCCGAGGCCTGGCGCCTCCGCTCCTCGGGGTGCTCGTGCTCGGGCTCCTGGGCTGGGCGGCGTGGACGTACGTGGCGGTGCCCGGACTCCCCGGAGTGGCATTCGACGCGCCGCTGTCGCTGGCGGCGTTCGGATTCCTAGCCGGCATCAGCGCGTTCCTCGCCCCGTGCGCGTTTGCGCTCTTCCCGGCCTACGTGTCCTACTACCTGTCTCTCTCCGGGGAGCCGGGCGGGGTGCGCCGCTCGCTGGGGCTGGGGCTCGCGTGCGCCGCCGGCAGCTCCCTGTTCTTCGCCGTGGTCGGGATCATCATCGCGCTCGCGGGCGGGGCGATCTCGTCGTATCTGATCGCCGCCAAGCCCTTCGTCGCGCTGGCCGTGGTGGCGCTGGGCATCGTCCAGGTGTTCGACGTCCGCCTGCCGTCGCTGGCCCCGCCCGCCTGGGGCCTTGGCGGGAATCTGCCGCCGGCGCTGGCCGTCTTCCTCTACGGATTCGCCTACGCGCTCGCCTCGACCGGCTGCACGCTCCCGCTGTACGTCTCGATCACGGTGCTGCCGCTGACGACCGGGTACTCGGGCGCGGCGCTCTTGACCTTCCTCGCATTCGCCGCCGCGATGGCGGCGCTGATGCTCGCGACGACGCTCCTAGTCGGCCTGGCGCGGCATAACCTGGTCCGCGCCCTCCAGGGCTCCGTGGGGTGGGTCAAGCGAGTGAGCGGCGTGGTCCTGATCCTGGCCGGGCTCTACCTCGGCTACTACTACGTGCGCGCCGGGATGTAAGAGGCTCGATCCCGAGGAGGTTCGGCATGAGAGGACGGCATTCGGTCATCCTGGCCCTGTTCGTCCTCGCCGTCATGCTCGCGACGGCGATGCTGGTCGCGGCCGCGCCCCGCGTGGTCATCATCGAAGTCAAGGGGATGGTCTGCGCGGCCTGACCCGTCTCGATTAAGACAGCCTTGGAGAGGCTGCCGGGGGTCGCAAGAGCGGACGTGAGCCTAGAGAACGGCGAGGCGCGAATCGAGTTCGACGATGGCAAAACCTCGGCCGAGCAGCTCGCGGCGGCCATCGATCGGCTCGGCTTCCGGGCGAAGGTCTTGGCGGTGACGGATGGGGGCAAGGGCGGCTCGTAGCGCCGTCCAAGCCCCAACGGGCAGGGGCCGATGGTCATCGAGCTGCTGACGTGCCGTCGCCTCCGGCCCTACCCGCCCGACTCGCGACGGCCGCGCCGCTCTCCCCGGATCTCCAGCCGTTCCGGGTTGGCTCGCGCGAGGGCTGCCTCGATCTCGAGGAGGCGCTCATGCAGGGGGAGGAGGTCCGGATGGTGTCGGGTCCAGCCGGCCAGGAACGCCCGCCGGCCGATCGCCGCCAGGGCGCCCAGGGCGGCAGAGGGGTCCCGCGGGCGCAAGCGAAAGATTCGCCGCCCCAGTTCCACGAACAGCGCGCGCTGGGCCCGCTGGAGGCGAGCCCACCCCGCCTCCCTGCCTTTGGGGCCGGTCATGTCAGCAGTCGATCCTCATTCCTTGCCCCCGCCCCCGGGCGAGCGGTCCTCTGCCCGGGGACGGGGGCCGCCCGCCGTTCCCCCCCGCGTCTCTGGATCTCCCCGGATCTCACTCGTCGCCGGAGAGCCTCGGGGCGGCCACCAGCTGGACCGCGTCGCACGGGACCCCGGCCGCCCCGCTCGTCATCTGGGAGCAGAGTTCGGCCAGCAGGATGCCAGCCTCCCCCAAATCCCCCAGGGCGAGGAGCCGGGTGGCCACCGCGGCCATGACCGGCCACTCCTGGCTTCGCCGGGCATGGTCCGCAGCCCGGAGATAGGCTGAGCGGACGCTGATCTTCAGGTAGCGCTGCAGCCCGAGGCTCTGGAGGAGGTCGCCTACCCGGAGGAGCGGGGCGCCTGCCCCTGCGGCCTCCGCCTCGAAGTACACCCGGTAGGCACAGCGCAGGGCGACCGTCCGCTCGCCTCGGGCAGCCGCCGCGCTGGCCTCGGCCAGGGCCCTGTCCCAGTCCCCCGGCGGGCACACCTTGGCCATCCGGGCCTGGGCGGGCAGCTCGTGCCAGAGCGCCCCCACGATCGTGAATAGGACGGCTAGGGCGGCGACGCTCAGCCATGCCCCGGCTTGTTCTTCTGCCCAGGTCAACGTCTTTTCCATCCTCACCCTCCCGCCCCGGTACCCCGGGACACCAGGGGCAAGAGGCAAGGACCGTGCCGCGCCTGCCCGGAGGCAGGCTCAAGGCAACCGGCCGTAGCGCGAGGGATTAGCCCTCGCCTTTTGAGAGCCGCTGCGCGAGGACATGGACGGCCGTACCGGAGTGGAGCAGCCCGTTTCCGAAACGAAACGTCGGTCGGGGCTCTCGAAGGGCAGACGCACCGAGGATCCGCGCGGGGGCGTATCGGGCCGGAGCAGGGCAGGGGAGCGGGGCCGGGCCCCCCGGTTCGCGCGGCTCTGGCAGGGGCTCTTGCCGGAGGTCCAGGGGATGGGACGCTGGCCGATCCTCCGGGGCCTCGAAGAGGGCGATGACTTGCTCGTACCTGACCTTCGCCGTCGCACGCTGCTGGAAAGAGGCCAGCAGTTCTCGCCACGGCTCGTTGAGCTGCTCGTAGCCGACCAGGAAGGCGACCAGGCTGCCGACATCGAAGCTGCCCGGCCGAGTAATGATGAGCCAGCCGCCTACGAGGAGGAGGGAGAGGGGGCCGAGTTTGGCCAGGAAGTTGTTGATCCACTTCGCCAGGTACTTGAGGTGGTAGGTCTGCATGCGCACCCGGAGGATGTCTTGGAGGTGGGCGCGGAAGCCGCCGGATCCCCCTGCGATGCTGTCTCCGGCGGAAGGATCCTCGAATGCACGGACCGAGTCGTGGATGCGCTCCGAGAGGCCGCGCAGGAGCACGACGCGTTCGCGAGAAAGATCACTGATGCGCCGTTGGAGCTTCGGGATGAGCCAGATCTGGACGGGGTACAGGGACACGCCTGCCAGCGCCATCCACGGGTTCAGCACGACGAGGTACCCCATGGTGCCGAGCAGCAGCAGGCCATG
>JAKEHP010000295.1 GCA_022614955.1 Candidatus Methylomirabilota bacterium | reverse complement strand
GTGAAGGCGGTCCTTGAGGCATTCGGCGTGACCGTCCGGCCCGGCCCCGGGGGGAGCCTCGACCACACGATGGTGGCAGTGCTCGTGGACCGGCAGGGTCGCAAGCGGTTCAGCTACTTCGGGGTGGACTTCGACGAGGCGCACGTGGGGGCGGATATCCGTGCCCTCCTGGAGGAGGATTAGGGTGGGACAGGCCGTGCGATGGCGGGTGGCGGGGGCAGCCGGCGCGGCGCTGACCCTCGCGGTCCTGCTCGCTGTCGGCTGGCCCGTCGTCAGTCGCTGGCTCCAGGCCGTTCCACCCGAGGCGTGGTTCTGCCACTCCCTCCTGGGCCTGGCCGTGAGCGGGGAGGCTGACGGCCCGCTGGCTAACGGCGAGCGGATCTACCAGGAGGGGAAGACCGCGAGCGGCCGGCCCGTCGAGAACAGCCTGAACCTGGCCGCGGGGTGTGCCCCCTGCCACGGGCGGGACGGGCGGGGGCGGGCCTTCGCCGGGAGGCTGCTCGATGTCACGCCGGCCGCGCTCGCCCTGGCCGACGGCCGCCCCCCGTACACGGCGGAGACACTGCGGGCGGCGATCCGGCATGGGACGGACCCCGCGGGCCGGCCGCTGGATCCGCTCATGCCCCGGTGGCGCCTCAGCGAGCGGGACCTCAACGATCTTTTGGCCTACCTCCGGACCCTACCCAGCGGCGACCGCCCCGCCGGCTCCGCAAAGAATAATAGTTGAACGGCCGCGGGGCCGTGTGCTAGACTCCTGCCACGTTGCCTTCACCGCCCTGCCGACCCACCCGGTTTGCGGCACCCCCGGGGGGTCCAGGGCGATCCCCCCCATCACGAGCCTGTCTCCAGGTTGGACCGGATTGAGCTGAGGCTCCGGGCTAAGGAGCCCCCATGGTCAATGCGTGTCCGCATTGCCGCGGACCGCTAGGCACCGTTCGGGCCCCGCGCGGGACCCATACGCAGCGGAGCTGCGAGTCCTGCGGCTGGGTCGCCATGCGGGTCGTGGGCCCCTACGCCGACAGGAACCGCTTCACCTGCCTCGACTGCGGGTCGGCGCTTCAGGAGGTCTCCACCTATACCCTCGTCTGCCTGGGGTGCAGCAACAAGTTTCAGTACGCCTTCTACACCCTGGTCCGCCCCGAGTCCTACTACGCGAACCTGCCTCCCCCGGGCGCTATTGAGAAGCGCAAGCCGATCGTGGCTAGGCCGGTCCCGGCCGCGGAGCCCGCCGCGCCGAAGCCGCCGGCCGCCTCCAAGGCCCCGCACCCATCGCGCCCGCCGAACCCGCCTCCGCTCAGGAAGCGCCCGCAGCGCCCGTAGCCTCCCGGTGTCGGGTCAGGAGACCCCGCAAAACACGACGGCCCGGCATCGGGGGGATGCCGGGCCGCTTCGCTCCCCGAGCGCCTACGGCTCCGTCGGGTAGCCGGCCTGCTTCCAGGCGTCCAGCCCGCCCTGGAGGACCGCCACGTCCTTGACACCCTGCCCGATGAGCGTCGCTGCCGCACCGGCAGCGGACCCCTCGCCGGGTCAGGTTCAATAGAAGACGATGGATTTGCCGCGCGGGATCTCCTGGGCCCAGGTCGCCCGCTCCTTGATCGGCAGAGGTCGGGCTCCCTTCAGGTGCCCCCGATCGAAGACCTCCTTCTTCCGAACATCGAAGACAAGAACCTCTCCAGCGTCCAGGCGCCGCTTGACATCCTGCGCGCTGACCCGCCGCACCCCTAGCTCCGTCATACATGCCTCCTTTTCCGAGAGCAGAAATCGGGGGACGCGCCGCGGTGAACCCGAGCCGCGCCGTCTTGTGCCCCGGCGTCTGCCCTGACGCAGTATAGCCGGCGAGGTTCGGCGGGTCAAAGGGCCCTGCCAGGCCCACTCAGAGTGGTTCCGGGGCTCCGGGCCGGCGTCCGCTAGGCCGGGGCGCGCGGGCCTGAGCCGGCGCGCTGCCCCAGGAGGCCCAGGACGGCGTCGCGGGTCGGCAGGCTCTCCTGCGCCCCCCGCCTTGTGCAGGTCAGGGCCCCGGCGGCGCAGGCGAAGGGGACGGCCTCATCGAGGACCCTGCCCTCGGCGAGGGCCGCGGCCAGCGCTCCACAGAAGGCGTCCCCGGCCGCCGTGGCGTCCACCGCCTCCACGGGGAAGGCGGGAAAGTGGCGCGCCCCTCCTTGACCGAAGAAGAGCGCCCCCTGGCTCCCCAGCGTCACCAGGACTGCCTTGCATCCGAAGCCGAGGAGCCGTGCCGCAGCCGCCTCGGCCTCCGCGACGCTACGCACAGGCTGATGGGCGAGCACCGCGGCCTCCTGCTCGTTCGGCACGAGAAGATCCACCGCCCCAAAGATCTCCGGCGCCGACGGTGCCGCCGGGGCAGGGTTCAGGATGGTCACCATCCCGGAGGCCCGCCCGGCCGTCAGGGCCTCCTGCACGGTGGCGATGGGGGTCTCCAGTTGCGTGAGCAGGACGCGCCCGCCCCGCAGCAGCGGCCTGCAGGCGAGCAGGTCGTCCACCGTCAGGGCCGCATTCGCCCCGGGTGCCACCACGATCTGGTTCTGCCCCGCGGGATCCACCGCAATGAAGGCCACGCCCGTGGGGGCGGCCGGGTCGGTGAGGAATCCCTCGGTCCGAATCCCCTCCTCAGCGAGGCGGCGGGCGATGGCCTCGCCCGGACCGTCAGCCCCCCGCTTCCCGATGAAGGTCACGGCGGCCCCGGCCCGGCGGGCCGCCACCGCTTGGTTAGCTCCCTTCCCGCCGTGCGAGGTCAGGAGGCCGCTCCCGAGGACGGTCTCCCCCGGCTCCGGCAGGCGCGGGACCCGCACGGTGTAGTCCAGGTTCGCGCTCCCTACGACGACGACCGCCACAGGCGCTCCAGGATGAACCGGCGTGCCCGCTCCGCCTCCACGGCCATCGCCACCTCGCACGTGGCGCCGCTCCGGCCTCCCCGGCCCGGGCGCAGGTCGGCCACCGTCATCCCTGTCGTGAACTCCCCCCGGGTCTCAACCCGGACCGCAAGCTCCTCCCACGCGCAGAGGGTCGGGTCGGCGGCCGCGGCCACGGCCAGCGGGTCGTGCAGGGGCATCCCCCCGCCCTCCGCCGCCTCGCTCCAGGCCAGGGTCTGCGGAGTGATGTCCCGAATGAAGCGGGTCACGAGGTCGCCCGGAGGGGGGAGGTCGCGGGCGGCGAGGCGGACCTGGTGCGTCACGTCGAGACCGACCAGACGCAGGGGGAGGCCCGCCTGGAGAACCTCGGCGGCGGCCTCCGGGTCCACCCAGATGTTGAACTCGGCCGCCGGCGTCACGTTGCCCGGGACGCGCAGGGCCCCGCCCATCGCCACGACCTGCCCGACTTTCCGGAGGAGCGGCGCGTGGCCCCGAAGGGCCAGGGCGAGGTTCGTGAGCGGGCCGAGCGTGATGATCGTGAGACGGGCGGCGAACCGCTCCGCCATCTCGGCCAGCACCTCTGGCGCGTCGGTCCGGTCCGGACCGATCGGCGGGTCGGGGTAGCGGGGGCGGCCGTCTGGCGTGAGCAGCGCCGTCGCCCCGCCGAGGCCGTCCTCCCCGTGGACCTCGCAAGCGGTCTGGAGAGGGCGCTTCAGCGGCTCGGAAGCCCCCTGGGCGAGGACGGGGCGAGGGGCCGGTCGGAGAAGATCCAGGATGCGGAGGGCGTTGCGCGTGGCCGTCTCGACGGGGACGTTGCCGGCCACGGTGGTGATGGCCTCGACGCAGAGGTCGGGGGAGCAGAGCGCGAGGCAGAGGGCCAGGGCGTCGTCCACGCCGGGGTCGGTGTCAATCACGACAGGGCGGGCCGCGGTGGCCATGGCGGCAAGGATACCGGGGTCCGCGGGCCTTGCCAAGCCTGCCCCCCTGGGGGAGAATCGTGCAGCGTGGAGCGCACAAGGGTCGGCAGCGTGAGGCTCCGTGGGGCGGAGCGGGAGGCCCGGGGGCGGGCCAAGGTCACTCTCCTGGCCCTGGCGGGCGCCGTCGCCCTGGCCGCCTGCGGGAGCCGGCCCGATGGCCCGCCGGCCCCCGGCTCCATCCGGGTGACGGAGGGCGTGGGCTGGGAAGGAAAGATCGTCCTCGGCGATTCGGCAGCCCGGGTCTGGAAGGTCCTGGGGAAGGCGCAGGTGCAGCGGGCGGCCGGCGGGGAGGAGGAACTGGACTACGGTTTCCTGGAGGTGGCCCTGGAAAAAGGGACCGGGAGGGTGGTGGGCCTCCTCTTCCGCGAGGGCTGGGTGACCGCCTCCGGCCTGAAGCAGGGAGCGAAGCCCGAGACTGTCATCGCGGTGTACGGCCATCTCCCGACCCGCTGGTATCCCCTCATGCGCTACGAACGGCGGGGGATCACCTTCATGATGTCCCCCGACATCACCATGGACCCCCAGGGGAAGCCGGAGGGCTGGGTGGCCCAGTGGGCGAAGGTCTACGTTCCCCGACGGTGATGGCGGTGCTCGGAGAGGAGCAGATGGAGGCCGGAGCGCACGCGACGGGGACAGCGGCCCCTGCGCGGCCGGGGGAGTGGGGGATCGCGCCCGTGCCGGCGGCCGAGCGGCACCTGGGGTTCGTGGACTACTTCGTCCTCTGGGGCGACCTGGGGGTCGGCCTCCTGGTCCTCCTCGCCGGGACGCTCCTGGTGCCGGCCCTCGGGCTGGCCCAGGCGCTCCTGGCGATCCTGATTGGGAGCCTCCTGGGGAGCCTCCTGCTCGCCTGGGTCGGCGTCATCGGGAGCGACACCGGTGTCCCGACCATGGCCCTACTCCGGCCCACCCTCGGGATCCGGGGCTCCTACCTCCCGACGGTGCTCAACCTCGTGCAGCTCGTCGGCTGGGGGACATTCGAGATCATCATCATGGCCCAGGCGGCGGATGGAATCACGCAGCCGCTGCTCGGGGTCTCGGCCTTCCCAGTCTGGGTGATCCTCGTTGGGGCCTTCTGTACGCTGCTCGCCGTGGGGGGACCGGTCCGGGTCATCCGACAGTGGCTGGAGACGTTCGCCGTCTGGCTCATGCTGGGGACAAGCGTGTGGCTCACGGCCGTCCTGGTGACACGGGAGGACTTCGGGGCCATCCTGTGGGCGCCCGGGAAAGGCGGCCTCACCTTCTGGGCAGCGGTGGACCTGGTGATCGCCATGCCGGTGTCCTGGATCCCCCTCGTGGCCGACTACAGCCGCTTCGCCCGGTCGGGCCGCGGGGCCTTCTGGGGGACGGCCGCGGGCTACCTGCTGGCCAACGTCTGGTTTTACGCCCTCGGGGCCGGCCTCCTCCTCGCCCTGAAGGCGCAGGACCTCATCGCGGCCATCATGGCGACGGCCGGCGGCTGGCTCGCCCTCGGCATCATCCTCGTGGACGAGACCGACGAGGCCTTTGCCGACATCTACTCCGCCGCCGTGTCGAGCCAGAACCTCAGGCCGGCCCTGCGCCAGCGGCCGGGTGCCCTTACGGTCGGCGCCCTCTGCACCGCCCTGGCCCTCACGGTTCCCCTCACCCAGTACGAGCACTTCCTCCTGCTCATCGGCTCGGTGTTCGTCCCCCTCTTCGGCGTCCTGGCGGCGGACTACTTCCTCCTGCGGGGTCGGCGCATCAATCCCCACGCCCTCCAAGAGGTGGGTGGGGCCTACTGGTACCAGGGGGGGTTCGCGTGGCGGGGGCTCACCGCGTGGGGGGTGGGGATCGCCACCTACCATGCGGTGGGCAGGGTGCTGCCGGCGCTCGGCTCTTCCCTTCCGAGCTTCCTGCTCGCCTTCGGGGCGCGCTGGCTCCTCCGGGAGCGGCCGGCCGCGGCCACGGTCCCCGCCCGGGGACGTTGAGGCCTCCGCCGGGGCGGGCGAGGTTGCGGTCTTCACGGAGAGGCGGGAAGAGACTCCAGGAGATCGCGGACGGACCTCTCGATCGTGTTTCGGGCGGCGCGGAAGGCGGCGAGGCGGGCTGCCGCATCGCCGGGCGCGGCGGCGGGATCGTCAATCGGCCAGTGGAACGTCCGGATCGAGGGGGGGAAGACCGGGCACTCAGCCGCCGCCCGGTCACAGACCGTCACCACCAGGTCCATCCGGGCGGCCATCGCAGGATCGAGGCCCTTCGCCCGCTGGCTGCTGATGTCAATGCCCCGCTCCGCCATGACCGCCACGGCGAGCGGGTGGACCCCTTCCCTCGGCCGGGTCCCGGCGCTGGCCGCGTCCACCCGGCCCTCCCCCATCTCCCGCAGGAACCCTTCCGCCATCTGTGACCTGGCGGTGTTCCCCGTTCAGACGACGAGGACGCGCAGCGGCCGGCTCACGGGCGCTCTCCAGGCCGGTTTCCGCGGCCCGGCTTGATCTTCCGGGGTGGACTTGCACGTGCTCCGCGGGCGACTTCGCGGCCCCGGGGCGATTCGCAGCCGAACCGAGGGCCGGGGTCGAGATCGGCTACGCGGAGGTGAGGCGGCGCTCCAGATGCCCGGCGTAGCGGGACATCCCGTAGGTGCACAGCCAGTAGACCACCGCGATGAAGAGGTACAGCTCGAAGGGGCGGATCTCGCGGTTGTTCACAATCTGGGCGGCCTTGGTCAGGTCCACGTAGCCGATGATGGAGGCCAGCGACGTATCCTTGAGGAGCACGATAAACTGGGTCACCAGCGCCGGGATCATGTTCTTGAGGGCCTGGGGCAGGACGACGTGGCGCATGGTCTGAGCGGCCGTGAGCCCGGTGGCTGTCGCCGCCTCCACCTGCCCTTTCGGCACCGACTGGATCCCCGCCCGGACGATCTCCCCCAGGTAGGCTGCCTCGAAGATGACGAAGGCCGCGAGCGCCACCCAGTACTCCGGGAGCGGAACGCGCAGCAGGATCGGAAGAATAAACCAGAACCAGAAGATCACCATGATGAGGGGCGTGCCGCGGAAGAGCTCCACGTAGCCCGTCGCGGGGAGCCGGATCCACGGGGCGCGGGCGAGCCGCCCCAGGCCGATGAAGATCCCCAGGAGGAAGCCGAGGACGATGGCGGGGATCGCCAGCCTCAGCGTGCCGCCGGCGAAGGTCCCGAAGCCCAGGAACCCCTGGACCATGATGAATCGAAAGTTGTTGACCACCACGCCGAAGTCCATGCTCAGTGCTCTGC
>JAKEHP010000294.1 GCA_022614955.1 Candidatus Methylomirabilota bacterium | reverse complement strand
TGGTCGTGCCGCATGGGGGTGTGCGGGAGCTGCGGCATGATGGTGAACGGCGTCCCCAAGCTCACCTGCGCCGCCTTCCTCCGGGGCTATTATCCGGGGCCGATCCGGGTGGAGCCGCTGGCCCACTTTCCCGTTGTGCGGGATCTGGTGATCGACCTCGACGACTTCATGGAGAAACTCCGCCGCGTCAAACCCTGGATCATCCGCGAGGTGGAAAAACCCCTGGCGGAGGGCGAATACCGGCAGACGCCGACACAGCTCGAGGCATACAAGCAGTTCAGCATGTGCATCAACTGCATGCTCTGCTACGCGGCGTGCCCCGTCTCCAGCCTTTCGCCGGCCTTCCTCGGCCCCGCCGCCATCGCCCTGGCTTACCGCTACAACCTCGACTCGCGGGACCAAGGGTATGACCTGCGCCAGTCGATCATCGCGCAAGCCGAGGGGGTCTGGGAGTGCACCTTCGTTGGGGAGTGCTCGGTGGTCTGTCCGAAGGGGGTGGACCCGGCGGCCGCCATCCAGCGCTCGAAGTTGGCGGGGGCCAAGGAGTGGTTTACGTCCATGCTCCTGCCGAGGGGAGGACGATGATGACTGCGCCGCGCTCCGACCGGCCCGGACTCTACTACCCGAAGATGCCATCCACCTGGTGGCTCCGCCACCCCGCCTATTTCCGCTTCATGATCCGCGAGCTCTCCAGCGTGTTCATTGCGATCTTCCTGGTGGTCTTCCTGGTTCAGGTTCACCAGCTCTCGCGGGGGCCGGACGCGTACGCGGCGTTTTTGGAGATGCTCCGGTCACCAGGGTGGATTGCCTTCCACGTCGTGGCCCTGGCCTTTGCGCTCTATCACAGCGTGACCTGGTTCAACCTGACGGCCGTCGTGCAGGTCGTTCGCCTGGGGGAGCGCCAGGTGCCGCCCCGGCTGGTCGCCGGCGCGAACTTCGCGCTGTGGGCAGTGGTCTCGCTGGTCATCTTCTTTGGATTTCTTCTGAGGGGTTGAGCTATGTCAACGCGAAAGTCCAGCGAGCCATTCTGGTGGGGCCTCTTTTCGGTGGGGGGGGTGGTGGCCGCCTTCCTGGTGCCGGTCCATCTCCTGCTCCACGGCCTGGCCATCCCCCTGGGGTGGATCTCCGTCAGCCACGCGCGGATGCTGGCGCTCGTCGGGCAGCCATTGGTGAAGGCCTATCTCTTCCTCCTCATCGCGCTCCCCCTCTATCACTGGGCCCATCGCTTCCGTTTCATCCTGGAGGACATCGGCTTTCACAGCCTCCGGGCGCCGATCGCCGTTGCCTCCTACGGCTCTGCCGTGGCGGGCACGGTTGTGACGCTCTGGGTCCTGTTCCGCATCTAGCACCTCAACCCTCCCTCGCGGGACCGCGCAGAGGCCGGCGATGAAGATCCACGAGTACCAGGCCAAGCGGATCCTGGCCGGCCACGGCGTCCCCGTCCCGAAGGGGGAGGTGACCGATGCGCCCGCGGCGGCGCGGACCATCGCCGAGCGCCTCGGCGGGCCCGTCGTCGTGAAGGCGCAGATCCACGCCGGCGGCCGGGGGAAGGGGGGCGGCGTCAAGCTGGCCCGGTCCCCGGAGGAGGCGGAGCGGGCCGCGTCGCAGATCCTGGGGATGATGCTGAAGACTCCCCAGACTGGCCCGGAGGGGCAACGCGTGAAGCGGGTCCTGGTGGAGGAGGCCATGGCCATCCGCGAGGAGCTCTACCTGGGCGTCGTCCTGGACCGGCGGCTCGGCCTGCCGGTGGTCATGGCCAGCCCGGCGGGCGGGATGGAGATCGAGAAGGTGGCGGCCGCGTCCCCCGAGAAGATCCTGCGAGCGGCGGTGGACCCGGCCTGGGGGCTCTCCCCCTACGTGGGGCGGAAGCTGGCCTATGGCCTCGGGGTCCCCGCCGAGCTGGTGAGGCCAACGGCTGACCTGATCCTGGCCCTCGCGCGGGCTTACCAGGAGAAGGACTGCTCCCTCGCGGAGATCAACCCGCTCGTGGTGACGGGGGACGGGCGGGTATTGGCCCTGGACGCCAAGATGACCTTCGATGACAATGCCCTCTTCCGGCACCCGGAGATCCGGGAGTTGCGGGACCTGGATGAGGAGGCTCCGCTCGAGGTGGAAGCCTCCCGGTTCGGTTTGAACTACATCAAGCTGGACGGGACCGTGGGATGCATGGTCAACGGCGCGGGGCTCGCCATGGCCACTATGGACATCATCAAGCTGGCGGGGGGTGCCCCCGCCAACTTCCTGGACGTGGGGGGTGGGGCCAGCGCCGAGCAGATCGAGAACGCCTTCCGGATCCTGATGGCGGACCCAGAGGTCAGGGCGGTCCTGATCAACATCTTCGGCGGGATCCTGCGGTGTGACCGGCTGGCGGCGGGGGTAATCCAGGCCGCCCGGGCTCTCAAGGTGCGCGTGCCGATCGTCATCCGGATGGAGGGAACCAACGTGGCCCAGGGGAAGCAGATGCTGCGGGAGAGCGGCCTCAACTTCCTCACGGCCGATTCCATGGCCGAGGCGGCCCGGATGGTGGTGGCGGCGAGCCGGGAGCGGGCGTGAGCATCCTGGTGGACCGCACGACCCGCCTCCTAGTCCAGGGGATTACGGGGCAGGAGGGCTCCTTCCATGCCCGGGCCTGCCAGGAGTACGGCACCAAGGTGGTGGCTGGGGTCACCCCCGGCAAGGGGGGGGCGCGGCAGGACGGCGTCCCGGTCTTCCACACCGTGGCCGAGGCGGTAGCCGCCACGGGCGCTAACTGCACTCTCATTTTCGTTCCCCCCGCCTTTGCCGCCGACGCCATCCTGGAGGCGGCCGATGCGGGCGTGCCCCTCGTGGTCTGCATCACCGAGGGCATCCCGGCTCTGGACATGGTCCGGGTGCGGCGGGTTCTGGAGGGGAGGGAGACTCGGCTCGTCGGCCCCAACTGCCCCGGCCTGATCTCCCCCGGGAAGGCCAAGGTGGGGATCATGCCGGGCCACATCCACCGGCCGGGGCGGGTCGGGGTCGTCTCCCGCAGCGGCACCCTGACCTACGAGGCGGTCCACCAGCTCACCGCGTTTGGCCTGGGCCAATCCACCTGTGTCGGGATCGGCGGGGATCCCATCGTCGGCACCTCCTTCGTGGACTGCCTCCGGCTCTTCGAGGCGGACCCGGAGACGGACGTCGTCCTCCTGATCGGCGAGATCGGCGGCACCGCCGAGGAGGAGGCAGCGGCCTTCGTGAAGGCCCAGGTGACGAAGCCAGTGGTGGGCCACGTGGCCGGGCAGACGGCCCCGCCCGGCCGCCGGATGGGACACGCCGGCGCCATCATTGCCGGCGGGGCGGGAACGGCTGCCGAAAAAATCGCCGCCCTCCGCCGCGCCGGAATCCGGGTGGTGCAGAGCCCGGCGGAGATGGGCAAAGGGGTGGCGGCGGCCATCGCCCGTCGGGCCGCCCGGGCGCGGCCCGAGCGCCGAGCGCGGCCCAGGCGGCGCCGTTCGCCCGCGGGCGCTGCCAGGAGACGGTAAGGGCCCCGGGCCGGGCTTGGGACCACCGGTCAGATTGGCCGGTGGTCCTTGTGCTGTTCGGCTGCTGGCGGGGGGAGAAGCGATGCCCATCGAGCGGACGCTGGTCATCGTGAAGCCGGACGCGGTCCGGCGGGGGCTCATCGGGGAAATCATCGGGCGATTCGAGCGAGGTCAGTTCGCCGTTCGGGCCCTCCGGATGGTCCACCTGACGAAAGGGGAGGCCGAGGGGTTTTACGCCGTCCACCGGCAGCGCCCCTTCTTCGAGAGCCTCGTGAGCTTCATGGTTTCCGGTCCCGTGGTGGTGATGGTCCTGGAGGGGGCCGAGGCGATCGCCCGGGTCCGGAAGATCATGGGGGCCACCGACCCGGCCCGGGCGGAGCCCGGCACCATCCGCCGCGACCTGGCCGAGAGCATCGAGCGGAACGCGGTCCACGGGTCCGATTCCCCGGAGGCGGCCGCGTTCGAGATCTCCTACTTTTTCGCGGAGTTGGATGCTTTTCCCGGGTAGCGGCGCTGGCCCGGGACCACCTACAGCAGTCAAGTTTCCCCGCCCGTTCCTCGCACGTACGGCGCGTCCAGGTAGCGGCCTAGCCGGTGCGACCGCCAGGGCTGCCCGGCGACAGTCCGTGGAGGGTGTGAGGTATGACGCCTGTTCCTACAAGGACTTGCACCATGTTTCTTCGCGCTGTTTCCCGGGTCTTTTCCCTTGACACCTCCTTGCGAGGTCGCTATAATCCGCCAGTTTTTGCCGGCCGGCGGCGCCACGATGGTCATCGACATCGCGCAGATTCCGCAGGAGGGGCTGGAGCTGACCCTCTGGGCCGAGCCGGTTGCGCTCCGCCTGCCGGAAGAGGGTCCACCCGCTCAGGTCCGGGCAGATGCACTCTTGAATCTGACCCGCACGAGTCAAGGGGTGCTGGCCGAGGGGGAGGTGACCAGCACCCTTTCGCTTGTCTGCAGCCGGTGCTCCGAGCCATTCGCCCACCCGATCCGGGAGGCCTTCAGCGTCCACTACCAGCGCCCCGCGGCGGGGGCCGCGGAGGAGGAAGAGGAAGTGGAGCTGGCGGCTGAGGACCTGGACACGGAATTTCTTGAGGAGGGCCGTCTCGACGTGACCGCCCTCCTGCAACAGAACCTCCTGCTGGCCCTGCCGGTCCAGCCCCTTTGTCGGGAGGGCTGCCAGGGCCTCTGCCCCCGGTGCGGGGCCGACCGGAACGAGGGGCCCTGCGCCTGTCCGGGGCCGCCGCCCGACCCCCGGTTCAAGATTCTGGAGCGCCTGAAGGGAGACGCCTAGAGAGGAGTAGACCCCGCCATGCCGCTGCCGAAGCGCCGCCACAGCAACGCCCGGACCCGCAAGCGGCGAGCCCACGACGCCCTCAGTATCCCCACGCTCGTTCCCTGCCCCCAGTGCCACGAGCCGAAGCGCCCCCACCGGGCCTGCCCCAACTGCGGCGCCTACCGGGGTCGCACCGTTCGCCCGAAGGAGGAGGCGTAGGGCGTGGACATCGCCCCCACCTGGCTGCAGGATCGCCCTCCCATCTGCATCGCCTTGGACGCCATGGGCGGAGACGCTGGCCCCGCCGTCAACGTGGAGGGGGCGGTGGCCGCAGTCCGCGAGCTTGGGCTGGGAGTGATCCTGGTGGGGGTGCAGGAGGAGATCAGGCGGCACCTGGACCGCTACGACGTGAGCGGCCTCCCCATCAAGGTCCGCCACGCTTCGGAGATCGTGGAGATGGGTGAGTCGCCCTCCACGGCGCTCCGGAAGAAGAAGGACTCCTCGATCCGGGTGGCGGTGGACCTGGTCAAGAATGGGGATGCGGATGCGGTGGTCAGCGCCGGGAACACCGGGGCGGTCATGGCCATCACGCTGGTGGTCCTGGGTCCCCTCGCGGGCGTGGAGCGCCCAGCCATCGCCGCCGCCCTCCCCACGCTCGCCGGCCACGCCATCCTGCTGGATGTGGGGGCCAACGTGGACTGCAAGCCCCGGCACCTGCTCCAGTTCGCCATCATGGGGAACGTCTACGCCCGCCAGGCCCTGGGGAAGGCCCGGCCCCGGGTCGGCCTCCTCTCCATCGGGGAGGAGGAGGGCAAGGGGAACGAGCTCACCAAGGAGGCCTTCCGGGCCCTCGAGGAAGAGCCCGGCATCGAGTTCATCGGGAATGTGGAGGGGGTGGACGTCTTCAACGGGCACGCCGATGTGGTGGTCTGCGATGGATTCACCGGGAACGTGGCCCTGAAGATCGGCGAGAGCGTGGCGGAAACGGCCATGGCCCTCATCCGGGAGGAGGTGACCGCCGACCTCCGCAGCAGGGCCGGGGCCCTGCTCCTGAAGCCCGCCTTCCGCCGCTTGCAACAGCGGCTCGACTACTCGGAGATCGGGGGGGCCCCGCTCCTGGGGGTGAACGGGATCACCATTATCAGTCATGGCCGGTCCTCCGCCAAGGCCATCCGGAACGCGCTGCGGGTGGCCGCGGACTGCGTGAGGAGCCGCGTGCTGGACAACATCCGGGACGGCATCGCCGAGAGCTGAGGGGGTGTCCGGGATGCCCATGAGTCGCGTGATCGGCACGGGGTCCTTCGCGCCGACCAGGGTGCTGACGAACCACGACCTGGAAAAGATGCTGGATACCACCGACGAGTGGATCCGGGTCCGGACCGGCATCGCGGAGCGCCGCATCTGCGGCCCGGAGGAGGACTCAGCGACCCTGGCGGAAGGCGCGGCGGTGCAGGCCCTCGCCATGGCCGGGGTGGATCCGGTGGACGTGGATATCCTCATGGTGGCCACCGTCACCCCCGCGGTCCCGCTGCCGGCCACCGCCTGCCTTCTCCAGGACACCCTGAAGGCCCGGCGGGCCGCCGCCTTCGACATTGGGGCTGGCTGCTCCGGGTTCATCTACGGCCTCGCCGTGGCGGACGGCCTCATCAGGAACGGGAGCGCCCGGACGGTCCTGCTTGTGGGCGCAGAGACTCTGAGCAGAATCGTGAACTGGAAGGACCGGAACACCTGCGTGCTCTTCGGGGACGGGGCAGGGGCCGTTGTCCTGCAGGCCCAGGAGGGGGGCCCGGGCATCCGCTCCACCCACCTCTACTCCGACGGGGGGGAATGGACCCTCCTGGTGGCCCCGGGGGGTGGGTCACGCTTCCCCCCGAGCGAGCGGATCCTGCGAGAGGGGCTCCACCTTATCCAGATGCGGAGCGGCAATGAGGTCTTCCGGCTCGCGGTCCGGGCCATGGAGGACGCCTGCATGACCGCGCTCAAGGCCAACAAGCTGGAAGCCTCCGACATTGATCTCCTCATCCCCCACCAGGCCAATGCCCGCATCATCAACGCCCTCGCCGACCGACTGGCCTTCCCCGAGGCCAAGGTTGTCCTCAATATCGAGAAGTACGGGAACACCTCCGCTGCCTCCATCCCTCTCGCCCTGGACGAGGCGGCCCGGGCCGGGCGGGTGCAGCCGGGGATGACGCTGCTGCTGGTGGCCTTCGGCGCCGGCCTCACCTGGGGGTCGGCAGTCGTAACCTGGTAGTGCGACTGGTGGCGGGCCGCGTTGCCTTCGTGTTCCCGGGGCAGGGTTCCCAGGCCGTGGGGATGGGCCGCGCCTTCGCCCAGGCCTTCCCGGAAGCGGCTGCCCGCTTCGCTGCGGCGAGTCGGGCTCTGGGGCTGGACGTGGCCCGGCTCTGCTTCGAGGGTCCGGAGGAGGCGCTGGCCCTCACGGCCAACACGCAGCCGGCCATCTTGACGACCAGCATGGCGGCGCTCACCGGCCTGGAGCAGCGGGGGGTGAAGCCGGACTTCGTGGCCGGCCACAGCATGGGGGAGTACAGCGCGCTGGTCTGCGCCGGCGCCCTGGACTTCGTGGATGCGGTGCGGGTCGTCCGAAAGCGGGGAGAGTTCATGCAGGAGGCGGTGGCGGTGGGCGCCGGGGCGATGGCCGCCCTGCTCGGTCTGGAGGAGGCGGCCGTGGAGGCGGTCTGCCGCGAGGCGGCCGTCGCCGGCGTGGTGGAGGTGGCCAACCTGAATGCCCCGGGGCAGGTCGTAATCGCGGGGGAGCGGGCTGCCGTCGAGCGGGCGGTGGCGATCGCGAAGGAGCGAGGAGCGAAGCGGGCTGTCCCCCTCCCGGTCAGCGCCCCGTTCCACTGCCGCCTGATGCGGCCGGCGGCGGAGCGGCTGCGGGAGGTCCTGGCGACGGTCCGCCTCCGGGACCTGCGGGTCCCCTGCGTGACCAATGTGGATGCCGTCCCCGTTCGGACGGGAGCGGAAGTGGCGGAGGCCCTGGTGCGGCAGGTGGCGGCTCCCATCCGGTGGGTGGAGGGGGTCGAGCGCCTCACCCGTGAGGGCGTGGACACGTTCGTGGAGGTGGGGCCCGGGAAGGTCCTCACCGGGCTCATCCGGCGGATCGCCCCGGCGGCCCGGACGTTCCCGGTGGAGGACTTGGCCGGCCTGGACGCGGCCGCCTCCGCCCTGGCGGGGGGATGAGCCTGGCCGGACGCGCCGCGATCGTCACCGGTGCCAGCCGGGGGATCGGGTACGCGGTGGCTGAGCGGCTGGCGGAGGCCGGGGCAGGTCTCCTCCTGTGTGCCCGGGAC
>JAKEHP010000293.1 GCA_022614955.1 Candidatus Methylomirabilota bacterium | reverse complement strand
GGGTTGGACCTCCGCCACCTTCCCCTCCACGCCAAAATCGAGCAGCTTCCTTTCCAGGACTTCAGCATTGGCCTCAAGCTCCTCCTTCGAGATGCCGGCCGCCGTGGAGCCCGGCACGTCGAGGAATGACAGCGGCGGGAGTTGGAATCCCTCGCTTGGCGCGACGAAGGAAAAGGTGGGTTGCGGGGAGGTCTCGGTCGGCGGTGCCGCGGGCTCGGATCTCCCGGGACGCAGGAAGGCCTCCGACAGGACCGGGATCGGGCGGTCCTCAACCTGGGGCTCCTCAATCGGAGGGGTGTAGGGCGGCCGGATCCGCCCCGGAAGCTGAAGCCTGGCGCCCCTCCGCTGTCGCCAACGCTGCGCGAGACGGCCGACGGTGGCCTGCCATCCGTTGGGGAGCCCGGCGAGAGGCCGAGAGGTGAGACAGACCACGGCCAGCGAGAGGGTCGTGAACCCCACCAACGGCAGACCCACGCGGCCGACAAGAGGGCTCAGAAGCCGGTGGAGCTCCTCGCCGAGGAAACCCCCGGGGCGCCCGGAGGCGGGGCCAATGGCCAAGCCCGTCCCGAAGAGCTGCGCCAGGAGCCCGAGACTTGGCAGGAGGAGCAGCAGGCCAACAAGCTTCAGCATCACGAATGGTGTCGCCGTAGCGCTCAACCGCCGCCAGCTCAGGAAGGCGAGGAAGAAGGGCAGGGTCAACGCCCCGACCCCCAGGATTTCGAGGAGGTCGCCGGCCAGCTCCGCCCCCCACCGCCCGCCGTAATTACGCACCTGGTGCTCAGGGCCGCCGCCGGAGTGGAAGAACGACGGGTCGAGCGGGTCGTACGAGAGCAGGCTGGCCAGCAGGAAGACCGCCAACGCGATGCCAAGGATGCCGACGGCCTCCCTGGCCTTGGGGTGGCTCAGGATCTGCGCGCCCGGCGCTTGGCCTTGGATCTGACTCAGCGGCTTCGATTCCCGGCCTGCGGCCAAGGTACCTCCCCTCTCACACCTGGATGACCACCGGAAGAATCACCGGCCGGCGGTCCACCCTTTTCTGAAGGTGCCTCTTGAGAGCGGCCTTGATCCGTTGCTGCATCACGGCCCGGTCGCTCCGCTCCTCCTCGGAGAAGCCGTCGATCACCGAGGAGACCAGGGTCTTGATCTCATTGCGGAGGGGGTCAGAGTCCTCTGCGTGGAGAAACCCTCGGGACAGGATCTCCGGTGCCCCAACAGGTTTGCCCACGTGCCGGTCAACGGCGAGGACCACGACCACCATCCCATCCGCCGGCCGTGCCGATTAGCGCCGGAAGCGCCAGGCAGGCGGTGACCGATACGAGCAGCC
>JAKEHP010000292.1 GCA_022614955.1 Candidatus Methylomirabilota bacterium | reverse complement strand
GACAACGACACCTTCCCGCTGTGGTACGCCCAGGAGGTGGAGCGGATCCGGCCCGACATCACCCTGGCCAACCTGTCGTTGATGAACACCGAATGGCACCTGCGGCAGCTCCACCGCCGGGAGACGCCCGCCTTCGACCCGGCCCGGGCCGCGCCCCTGTGGAAGGACCTCGCGGTGCCACCCCGGCCCGAGGAGCCGGCGCTCACGCTCCCGATCGAGGAGATCGACAGCCTGCCCGAGGCCATGCGGGTGCCGCCCGAAGGCGGGCTGGCCTTCGACGGACTCCAGATCCGCTTCGGCCAGGACGTGCTGCTGCGGCAGGACCTGGCCACCATCTTCCTCATCCGGGACAACCTCGGCAAGCGGCCGATCTATTTCAGCTGGAGCGACGGCGGCTACCCCGACCAGACCCTGGGGCTGACCGGCTACCTCGTGTCCGAGGGGTTCGTCCGCAAGCTGTCGCCGGTCCCGCTGCAGGAGAGCGACTCCATCCGGCTGAGCCCCGGGCTCGGGTTCCTCAACCTGCGGCGCACCAGGAAGCTCCTGTGGGACGTCTACCACTGGCAGGCGGCCACCCGCGACCGCCCCCGGGGTTGGGTGGACCAGCCTTCCGGCTCGATTCTCCAGCTCTACTCGGTGATCTACGGCGGCGCGGCCCGGGCCTTCGAGGCGGCCGGAGACAGCGCGCTGGCCGCCCGGGCCGACTCGGTCGCCCGGCGGGTCAGCCAGGAGCTGTCCGAAGGACCCCGCTTCTAGGCCCGCCCGGCCCCGGGGCTTGACTAATCAACAACTCTTGATATAATATCGCTGCATGGCGACCCGCACCCACCCCGACCCCGCCCGCGCGGCGCAGGTGTTCCACGCGCTGTCCGATGGCACCCGGCTCTCGATCCTGGGCCGGCTGCGCCATGGCGAGCGTTGCGTCTGCGACCTCACCGACGCGCTGGACGCGGCCCAGTCGCGGCTCTCCTTCCACCTCCGGGTGCTGAAGGAGGCCGGCCTGGTGAGCGACCGGCGGGAAGGACGCTGGATGTACTACTCGCTCAACCCCGAGGCGCTGGAAGGCGCGGCCGAGCTGCTGGAGACCCTGGCCGCCCCGCCGCCGACCGGGCGGAGGCCCGGGTGCTGCTGAGCCAAGGCTGTTGTTTTCAGCAACATATCAACATTTCTTGATTAAGGGAGGTCAGGTGAGTACCGAGGCACTGAAGGCGACCGTGCGGAAG
>JAKEHP010000291.1 GCA_022614955.1 Candidatus Methylomirabilota bacterium | reverse complement strand
TGAGGCTTTAGGGTTTGGGTGTCAGGTGGGGTTTTTCGGTTTGTAGGATCTATTGGGTTTGTTGGGTTTGACGAACGCAATGAACCCTATGAACTCAAGGAACCCAATGAACCGTCAACGGTCGTCGGTCATCGGTGCCTAGTACACTTCCCGCCAGTTGATCAGATGGAGCCCTTTCGTTGGCCGCCCGGGGCCGAAGACCGCATAGCTTCCGCTGCTCTGTTTGACCGCCAGATAGCCGGTCCCGGAGGGGAAGGTGACGTTGCTAATCGTCCAGGTCCCCACGGTGCCGGACGACCCCGAGGCGCTCGTCGTATACGGGCTGCCGCTGACCTGTGCTCCGGTCTGATCGTAGACATAGAGGGTCACGGTCGTGCCGCCATCGGCCCGCCCCTTCACCGTCTTATCGACCAGCGTGTCGATCACCGGCCCGATGAATCTCGACCCGGCAGTCCCCGGTATCGTCGAGATCGTGGTGCCGCTCGCCAAGCCATCGATCCGGATCCGGCCGCTCCCGCCCGCGCCTCCAGCGGCACCGGTTCCGCCTGTGCCCCCGGCCGTAGTCAGCGTGCCGGTGGCTGTAACCGTTCCCGATTGCATCAAGATGCCGCCCCCACTGCCACCCCCTCCACCGCCACTCGCGCCCCCAGAGGTATAGCCATTGCCACCGTTCCCCCCCGCGGCGGTGATCGTACCGCTGACGGTGACCGAGCCGGTGGCGTAGATCAGGACCACACCGCCCCCGCCAGCCCCACCACCACCGCGAGCGGCGATGTCAGAGTCTGGTCCTCCACCTCCTCCGCCGGAGCCGCCCATCAGCGGGACGAGCTGGGCGTTGCCGGTGGTGTTCCCGCCGAAGCCGGCATCGGGGGTGTTGGGTCCGCGCGTCCCGGCCGTCGCAAAGCCCCCGCCCCCGCCCCCGCCTGCGGTCGTCCCGGGCGCACCCCCGCCGCCGCCGCCTTGCCCGCCAGCGGCATTATCGGTAAACGCGCCTGCGCCTCCAGTACCGAAGGGATTGCCGGTGCCACCCCCGCC
>JAKEHP010000290.1 GCA_022614955.1 Candidatus Methylomirabilota bacterium | reverse complement strand
GGGTTCGCGATCCCGCACTTCCCATGGAGACGGGGCCGCCGCTCCCGGCCGGTCCGTCCGCCTGACGGCCCAGACCCGTCCCTCGCTCACGAGGGCACCCCTTCAGCTCGGCGCCATGGGTCGGTCCCTCCTGGACGTGAAGGACCTCCGCACCTACTTCTTCACCCGCTGGGGGGTGGTGAAGGCGGTCGATGGGGTGAGCTTCGCCCTCTCGGAGGGGGAGTCGCTCGGGATCGTCGGCGAGTCGGGGTGCGGGAAGACCATGACCGCGCTATCGATCCTGCGCCTGGTCCCGCGCCCGGCGGGGCGGATCGTCGGGGGCGAGATCCGCCTGGAGGGGGAGGATCTCCTCCGGAAGAGCGAGCGGGAGATGCGCCGGATCCGTGGGAGCCGGATCTCGATGGTCCTTCAGGACCCCATGAGCTCCCTCAACCCCGTCTTCACGGTGGGCGAGCAGGTCGCCGAGGCCCTCCGCATCCACCAGCACCTCGCGGGGACCCGGCTCTGGAACCAGGCCCGGGACTTGCTCGGCCTGGTGAAGATCCCCTCCCCGGAGATCCGGCTTCGGGCGTACCCCCATCAGATGAGCGGTGGGATGCGCCAGCGGGTCGTGGGGGCGATCGCGATCGCCTGTCGGCCCGGCATCCTGATCGCCGACGAGCCCACGACGTCTCTCGACGTGACGATCCAGGCCCAGTACCTGCGCCTGCTGAAGGACCTGCAGAAGGAGATGGGCCTGGCGCTCATCTTCATCACGCACGATTTCGGGATCGTGGCGAAGATGTGCGATCGGGTGGCGGTGATGTACGCGGGGCGGATCGTCGAGCACGCTGGGGTGCGCGAACTCTTCAACCATCCCCGGCATCCCTACACGGTCGCCCTGCTCAACTCCGTGCCCCGGCTCGAACGCCGGGTCGAGCGGCTCGCCTCGATCGAAGGGCAGCCGCCGCCGCTCTACGACCTGCCCGAGGGCTGCCCCTTCGCCCCCCGCTGCGCCCACGCC
>JAKEHP010000035.1 GCA_022614955.1 Candidatus Methylomirabilota bacterium | reverse complement strand
GAAGTAGGCCCCGAACAGGGCGTGGACCTTCTCCTGGGTGATGAGGCGCTCGGCCTCGGCCTGGCCGATGTCCGGCTTGCCCTGGTGGTCCACCACCACCACGCGGACCTTGGCGCCGCCGAGCCTCGGCAGCCCGGCCTCCGCCGCCAGCGGGAGCTTCAGATCGTGCCGGTTATTGATGATGTCCAGCGCCACGTTGATGGCATTGCGCGAGTCAATGCCAATCTGGGCCACCGGCCCCGTCATGGGGTAGAGGACCCCGATGACGACCTCCGGGGCCTGCGCGGCGGCAAGCCCCGGGACCGCGAGGGCGATGAGCACCACCAGGCCCACAAGCATCTCCCTGCTGCACATCCGTCGGATCATGGAATCTCCTCCTTTCTCGCGCTCCCCGCCCTCGGGCGAGAGAGCGCCAGGCGTCGGTGCCCCGTGGCCGGGACATCCACGGGCCCCGTCGCAGGATCCCACACGAGCCCGTACTGGTCACACCATAGCCACCCCCTCCGGGCAGGCGCAGGGCGACCCTCCCGGCGTACCAGGAGGAGGCCCGTGAAGGTGCCGCCGATGTCAATCCCGATGCGCCGGCCGCGGGACCGGACCTGCATGGGGGAGGCGTCAGAGGACGGCGAGGGCTTCGTCCCGGAGGTCGGTCACGAACATGTGCCCCGGCGCGTGCGTGATCATGAGGGGCGGCTTGACGGCCATGGCGACAGCCTGGGGGGTGACGCCGCACGCCCAGAAGACCGGCACCTCCCCCGGCCGGATCGTGACAGGGTCGCCGAAATCGGGGCGGTCCAGGTCCCGGATCCCCAGCGCCTCCGGCGTCCCCACGTGGACTGGCGCCCCGTGGACCGCGGGGAACCGGGCGGTCACCGCCGCCGCCCGCGCCACCTTCTCGGGGGGGATGGGGCGCATGGAGACCACCAGGGGCCCCTCGAAGAGGCCGGCCGGGTCGCAGGGACGGTTGGTGATGTACATGGGGACATTCCTTCCCTCCTCCAGATGCCGGACCGGCACCTCCGCCTTCAGGAGAGCCGCCTCGAAGGTGAAGGAGCAGCCCAGCAGGAAGGCCACCAGGTCATCCCGCCACAGGGGGAGCAGGTCCGTGACCTCCTCGGCCAGGACCCCGTGCCGGTAGACCCGGTACTTGGGGAGGTCGGTCCTGAGATCGGCCCCGGGGGCGACGCGCACCGGCTCCGGGGAGCCGGGGTCGGTCACCTCCAGCAGGGGGCAGGGGCGGGGGTTCCGGTGGGTGAAGAGAAGGAAGTCATAGGCCAGCTCCCGGGGGAGGACGACCAGGTTGGCCTGGACGTACCCTGCCGCGCATCCGGCGGTCGGGCGGACCCACTCGCCGCGGCGGATCCGCTCCCGGACCTCCTTCGGATGGGCGGTGCTGAGCGACACCCCCCGGCCCCTCCCGGCCTCTACCTACCGGAAGCGGGCGGGGTTGTCAACGCCTTTCCCGGGCGCACACGGGGAAGGCGGAGGGACCCCCGGGTCAGAACTGTTCCCGTTCTGTTGAACCCTCCATGGCGAGCGTTGACGTGAGTCCCTCCGTGGACACCTCGGTCACGTCGTCGAAGTACCCCGCTCCCACGAACTCCTGGTGCTTCGTGGCCTCGTAGCCCTTCCCTTCGTCTTCGAACTCCTGGGCCTGGAGCTCCGCGTAGGCCGCCATCCCGCGTTTCTTGTAGTCTGCGGCCAGGGCAAACATGCTGTAGTTGAGCGCGTGGAACCCCGAGAGGGTCACGAACTGGAACTTGTAGCCCAGAACGGCCAGGTCCTCTTGGAAGGACAAGAGCTCCTTCTCGCTCAGATGGAGTTTCCAGTTGAACGAAGGCGAGCAGTTGTACGCGAGCAGCTTGCCGGGGTGCTGCCTGTGGATCTCCGTGGCGAACTCCCGCGCTTCGCCGAGGTCGGGCTTGGCCGTCTCGAACCACAGGAGATCGGCGTACGGGGCGTAGGCCAGCGCCCGGGCGATGGCAGCCGGGACGCCGGGCTTCACCCTGAAGAACCCTTCGTGGGTCCGCTCGCCGGTGAGGAATTGCGCATCGTAGGGGTCAATGTCGTTCGTCAGCAGGGTTGCGCTGTTCGCATCGGTGCGCGCCATCAGGATGGTCTCGACGCCGCAGACGTCCGCGGCCAGCCTGGCGGCCACCAGCTTGGTTTTGAACTCCTGCGTCGGGATCAGCACTTTCCCCCCCAGGTGGCCGCACTTCTTCACGGAGGCGAGCTGGTCCTCGAAATGCACTCCGGCGGCGCCCTGCTCGATCATGTCCTTCATGATCTCGAACGATTGCAGCGGGCCCCCGAAGCCGGCCTCGGCGTCCGCCACGAGCGGCGCCAGCCAGTAGGTGCGGTGGTCCCCCCGCCGGTGGTGGACCTGGTCGGCCCGGAGGAGGGCATTATTGAGCCGCCGGATGAGCGCGGGCACGCTGTCGGAGGGGTAGAGGCTCTGGTCGGGATACATCTGCATAGCCTCGTTCATGTCGGCCGCCGCTTGCCAGCCGCTCACGTAGATGGCCTTGAGGCCGGCACTCACCTCTTGGATCGCCTGGTTCCCGGTGACCGCGCTCAGCACGGGCACGTACGGCTCTTCGTGGAGTAGCTGCCAGAGGCGCTGCGCGCCCAGCTTGGCCAGGGAATACTCGATCTCGATCGAGCCCCTGAGCCTGTAGACGTCGGCGGGCGAATAGGTCCGCCGGATTCCGCGCCAACGCTCTCCTGCCCACTTCCGCTCGAGATTCGCGATGAGGGCTTCCCTGTTCATAGCGCGCTCCATCCCCTCCTCCCTGCAGCTGCCGCGCTGCCGTCACGCTGTCTGCCAGTGTGAATCTGTGGGATCCTCTGCCACACCCCTCTGGAACTCAACGAAGTCAGCACCCAACCTCTTTGAACCGGAATCGACGCCCTCGGGCCTGACGGGCTCCCGCCGCCCCTCCTGCACGCCGCGGCCGGTCCAAGGCGCCCGCTGCGAAGGCCGGGCGAGCGGGAGGCATAGAATACGCGAACACCGGCCCGTCCGGCAAGTGGGGCGGGACGATGCGCTCGTTCCGCCCTAGCCCACGACCGGGCCCAGGCTGAGCCCGCCCGGGACCGACAGGCCGAAGAATGCGGCGGTGCAGGTGGCGCAGTAGACGGCCGCCTCCGGGGCGTAGGAGCACTTGGGGCAGCAAGCCTGTCCGCACCCCAGGCACCCCAGGGCGTCGAAGCCGTAGTCCAGAGCGTGGCCGCAGTGACAGGTTCCTGACATCGTCATCCTCCCCCAGAAACACAACGGGGCCGCGGCGTGACCCGCGGCCCCTCCAAAAACACGAAGGGCCACGGGAATGTCTACCCCCGTGGCCCGAACCGGCTAGCGCCGCTGCCTAGGCGCCTGCCGAGTCCGCCCGAGGGCAGACCCTGGCTACGCCTACGAAGATCACCAGAGTGGCAAGCGGCCGATGCATATTGTGGAGCTCCTCTCGCCCCAGAGATGGGGCGGGGATAAAGTGCGTCATGTCTAGCAGGCGGGGCGCGCCCCTGTCAAGAATTTTTTTCGGCCTTGCCGGGACCGCGGCCTCGTGCTATCAGAGGAGCCGATGTCCCGCCCCGCACCCGAGGCCATCGCCACGGCCCGCCGCCAACTCGAGGCCGCCCTGGGTGGTCTCGTCCAGATGCTCACCCGGCTGCGCGTGGAGCACCGGAACGCCCTCCTGCAACGGATTGCCCCCCACCTGGAAGCGGCGCGGAGGGCGGCCGAGCGGTTGGCCGCCCTCGAGGGGCGGCCCGGCCCGGAGGACCGCCGATGAGTCTGTCCACCCTGCTGGAGCGCTTTGCCGCCGCCGAGCGGCGAGCGCTGGACCTGTACCGGCGCTTTGCCGAGCACTTCGCGGCCGACCCGGAGGCCGCCCGGCTCTGGGTGGAGCTGTCCAACGCCGAGGCCGCCCACTTCGCCATCCTTCGGCTGGCGGGGGACACGGTGCGGATGGCGGGCGCGGAAAAGGTGCCCGATGCGGCCGGAGGCGACTCCCTCGAGGCGATAGAGGAAACGCTGGCAGCCCTGGAGGCCCGGGCGACCGCCGGGACCCTCACACCTGAAGACGCGGTGGAGGCGGCGGTCACCCTGGAGCAGGAGGAGCTCCCCCGGATCCGGCGGATCCTCGGAGCCCTGCCCCCGCCGGCCCGGGGGAGCGTCCTGGGCGGGATCGTCCTCGGGCTCCCGGCGCACTATGCCTGCCTCGCGAAGCTGGCGGCGCGAGGAGGGATCTCGGGGGCCGCCGGTACCCTTGAGGCTCTGCAGGAGGAGGCACGCCAACTGGCCGCCACGGCGTGAGGAGGGCGCATGGAGCAGGAGCGGCGGCGGGCGGTGCGGCACCCGGTCCCAAGCCGGGTGGAGGGGACGGTGACAGCCGAGATCGCCACGGCCCTCGTGGACGTAAGCGCCACGGGGGCACTGGTGGAGCACCTGCACACGATGCGGCCGGGGTACCTGTACCGGGTCCGGTTCGTGGCCCCCGAGACCGCCGTGGACCTCACCTGTCGCGCGATTCGGTCCTTCGTCGTCCGGGCGGAGCCCCGGGGGGAAGCGGAGACAGAGCTCGTCTACCGGACCGGCCTGGAGTTCATCGAGCCGGACGCGGGGGCCATCACCCGGTTGCTGGCGGCGACCCGGGCGTAGGGGCGGGGCCGATGAAGGACGCGGTCAGCCGCTTCCTGGGACAGAAGGTAATCATCCACCTGGCGGCCAACTGGGCCGTCGTCGGGACCGTGGCCGGGATCGCCGGGGAGACGGCGGAGGTGCGGGACGAGGAGGGGGTCTCCACCTTCGTCAACATCGAGCGGATCATCACGATCGAGCCCTACCGGGTGCGGGCCGGCACCGGCCACTACATCTAGCTCTAGGCTCCGGAGTCCTGCCTCTGTGGGGGGGCGCCGGGCCGGTCGGGCCGCTCGGGGCCCGGAGCAGACTCCTCCCCATCTCCCCCCGCTTCCTCCACCACGCCGAGGGCGACGAGGGTCGCCCGGTGCCTCGCGTAGGCGGCAGCCACCGCAGCCAGCGCCGCCTCCATCTCCCTCAGCAGCCCGACCGGCGGGCCGAGGGTCAGGACCCGGCCCGCCTCCCACCGCGCTCGGGCCGCCTCGAAGGCCGCGGCCAGCTCCCCCAGGGCCGGGCGCAAACGCCCCGCCTCCTCCTCTGGGACCTGGAGGCCCCGCAGGCGCATCCGCTTCAGCCGGCGGTCCCACGCCTTGAGCGCCCTCACAATCTCGACCGGCGTCACGGCTCCCTCACCAGACCAGAATGCCCCTCCCCAGCCACGATGGCCAGCGTCCCGGCCACCACTCGGGGTGTGATGACCTCCGTCCTCCGCTGGAGCAGGAAGCCGAAGAGGAGGGCAAGGGCCGGGGTGGTGGCGGTGATGGGGGTCGGCCCCACGTCCCGGATGCTACAGAACTCAATGGAGTTCTTGTTCAGGGATCGGCGGGCGCAAGAAGGTTTAGACTAAACCGGCGGCCCGTATCGAGCCACTGCGACTCGATGCAAAGACCTGCGGCGCTCGCCAGCGCTTCGATCTCAGCGAAAGAATACTTGTAAGAGTTTTCCGTGTGGATCGTCTCGCCAGCGACAAACGGAACCTCCAGCCTGAGGCGGTCGATGGGAATCAGCTGCCTGCGGCCGCTGACCAGGTACATCTCTATCCGGCCGATCTGCTCGTTGTAGATTGCTCGGTGGTGGAATGCCTCGAGGTCGAAGTGACCCCCAAGGTCGCGGTTGATGTGGGCAAGGATGTTCCGGTTGAAACGGGCGGTGATCCCCCGGGAGTCGTCATAGGCCTTTTGCAGGACCGCGCCATCCTTGCGCAGATCAATCCCTACCAGCAGGCGGTCCCAGGGAGACATCGTGTCCCGCACATACCGAATGAAGCTTGCCGCCTCGCGTCGCTCCAAGTTGCCCACGTTCGATCCCAGCCAGAGAATCAGTTTCGGACGATCAGCCTCCACCTTCAGTTGGCGGAGGCCGTCGTGATAGTCGCCGGCGATGGCGGTGATCTCCAGGGCCGGGTACTCCTTCACCAGCCTCATGGAGCTTTCTTCCAGCATCGCGCGGGAGATATCCACGGGAACGTACCGCAGCGCCCCTTCCCGCTCCAGGAAGGCCTCGATGAGAACGCGCGTCTTTGCAGCGCTGCCGCTCCCTAGCTCGACGAGTGTGGCGTCCCTTGGGAGGTGCGAGACAATCTCCGCCGCTCGGGCCTCAAGAATCTCCCTTTCTGCACGCGGGAGGTAATACTCCGGCAACGCGCAAATCGCCTCAAAGAGCAGCGAACCCTCGCGATCGTAGAAGTAGCGACAAGGAAGACGCTTGGGGGACGCCCTCAGTCCGGCTTCAACTTCACGGGCAAAATCAGCAAGCTGAATGTCGGCCTCAGTGCCGATCAGGGTGAAGCGCTGGCGCGGTCCTGGGGCTCTCGCCTTACGCCTCTTTTCCGCAGACAGCTCTCGCAGGAGCTTTCCCCAGCTCCGGCGCTCGCGGACCGGATTCACAAGAGGGTTCAGCCGCTCGCACCGCTCTCGCAGTGTGTTATAGAACGTCACGTCAGTCTCAGCCCGGGCGAGCAGAGACGCCAGCGCCCTGGTATCCCCAACAGGAAAGTAGCCCGGATAATCTGGCCCCAGGATTCCGATCGAGCCGGGGATGCGAGACGACAGGATGGGGACCGAAGCGGCGATGGCTTCAGAGATCACGTTCGCACCGCCTTCCAGCTTCGAGGTGAGCACGAGAAGCCGGCAGCGGGTGAGTATCTGCAGCGCCCTCCATCGCGGAAGGTTCCCCAACCAGCGATAGCGCGGATTGGACGCCGTCTCGGCACGGGCTCGTTCACCCATCCCCTCGGTGAGGGCCGCCCCAAGGTGGGCCACCCGAATGCGCGAAGACGGGGCCAGCAACCGCGCGGCCATCGCAGCCCGGAAGGGGTCCTTCTCGGGACGCAGGTGGGCAAGGACGCACACCTCAAAGAGGTTCTTCGCAGGGGAGTTCGCCCCAGGGGGCCTCTTGGCGGATTGATAGATCACTCGAGCCCTGTCTCGGAGATGCGCCGGGAGCTCGGCGATGCCCAAGGGTTGGAGGACGATCAGACGCGAGGCCAGCTCCAGGGATTGCCGCGCTACATCGCTGCTGCGGATATCGTTATAGAGATCTGTCCCCGTCAGCGCCAGGATCAGGGGCAAGCCCGGGTGCTGACGCCGAAAGCGTTCCACAGAGGGAAAGCTGCGGCGCGCATGGAGGGCCACCAGCACATCGCACCGCTGACCTTTGTACTCCTGCTCGATAACGACGCGGTGGCCGAGTTCCCGCAAGATGGCTGCCCAGCGAAGCGCCGTGACCCGGTTTCCCTTCCGGGAGCGCGCAGGCGCCGGCGTGACAATGCAAATGTTCATCTGTCTAGCGCGCAGGTGCGAAATCCTGCACACACGTCCCGCCGGTCGGGGGTATAGAAGTTCCGCCATGTATTGCGAAGAAGGCGGGAACGGCTGGCCCAGGAGCCGCCGCGCAAGACCTTACGGGTTCCGAACGATGGCTCAGAATACTCCTTGTAGGGATCCGCGACGAACCCCGGAAAGGGGAGAAAGTCGCTGCATGTCCATTCCCATACATTGCCGATCATCTGGCGGCAGCCGAACTTGCTGTCCCCAGAAGCGAGGGCCCCCACGTCCAGGCAGCCCATCGTGTGCCAGTCCAGGTTGGCTTGCTCCGGGTCGGGAGGGTCATCGCCCCAGGGGAAGCGCCACTTCCGCGTGGAGAGGCCCCCACCCTTCAGATCAGGCTCGGCAGCGGCTGCGAGCTCCCACTCGGCTTCCGTTGGCAAGCGGCGGCCTGCCCAACGGCAGTAGGCCTCGGCCTCGTGCCAGTTCACGTGGATGACCGGCTGGTGCGGCTCGAGGGGAACCCATGTGTCAAAATGCCGGCGAAGCCACGCGGTGCCCGACCCGCGTCGCCAGTACACCGGGTGCTCAGCGTTCACCGCTTGCCGCCAGCGCCAGCCCTCCTCACTCCACCGTTCCTGTCGCCGATAACCATCCTCGTGTACGAAGGCTGCGAACTCAGCCTGCGTTACGGGCGCGCATGCGATGGCGAAGGACATCACGGTAACCGGGTGCGCCCACTTTTCGTTGTCGAAGACGAACGGCTCCTCGGGCGTGGCACCCAGGAGAAACCTCCCACCTGGGATCTCAACGTCACCCGGCAGTGGGCCACCCCGGAGTCCTGCAAGCCCCGTCGGCTCCTGAGGGCCCCCCTTTCGCCCTCCCCTGCGGAGGCCGGCCAGCCGCGGGGGAGAATATCCGAGGGTCTGACGCGTGTACGTGAAGGCTTCCGCGTGCATGTCCTCGTGGAAGATGGACAAGAGGATAAAATAGGCCTCTTCATCGCCCGGCTCGCGGTTCTGCAGTCGTTCCAAAACGCGATCCCGCACCCCGCGCATATACGCGAGCGTCTCCTCCCGGGGTGGCAAGGGCAGGTCCCACCGCGTGTCATGAGGTATTGCCGCGGAGTCGTACAGGGCGTCCCCGTCCTCCCGAATGGGCTTTTGCCGGCCCGCGTACCTCAGGACCCATTTCTCCTGGAACCAGGCCATGTGCCCGATCTCCCAGAGCAACGGGTTTACGATGGTCAGACGCGGACCCAGAAGTTGGTCGTCGGTGAGATCGGCGACCAGCTCGAAGGTCCGCTCGCGGGCCTCAGCCACCCACCCAGTGAGCTGAGCAGCTGTTACGAGGGACCTTTGAGATTTTCTCGAGAGACCCATGGACGCCCTCTCCTTCGAGGTGTTGCTTCACCCATCCCGCCACCCCATGCCCGCCAGCCCGAGCGCCGCCGCCCGTCGGCCGTCAACGACCTGGCAGTAGGGCAAGAGTCCAGCCGCGTGGCTCGACCAGCCCGGCGACGTACCTGATGGGACACGGTGAATATCGCCGGCGCCTCCCCGCCCTGTCAAGTTCCATCCCCGAATGGAAAGGAGGGGAGATTCCCGTACTCACACTGCCACGCTGATGTGGGCCCCCCCAGGCGGCAAGAGGGGCGCCCGCCAGAGGAGGCCAACCTCGATGACTGGCTCCACCCGAAGGGAGTCCGGGCACCCGGTTTTTGTAGCACACTTCCTGCGGGGTGCCTACCCGAAATCGGCTGGACGGGGGACCGCCCGGCCGCTACACTTTCGGCATGCATCTCGTCCCCCTCGGTAGGGTCCCCTACGACGGCCCCGAGTTCTCCGGTGTCTCCACCGAGCAGTACGGCCTGGAAGGCCCCTCGGACCTTCTGGCTGGCCTCACCCGGACCCTCATGGAGCGGATCGGCCAGGGGAAGGAGCGGAACCTCCTCCTGGCGGATGCGCGGCCGTTCCGCGCCGCCGGGGCCGACCCCGGCCGGTGCACCCTGGTGACGCCGGGGGGCCTCTGGATCCTGGTGGCGCCCGCGACCGTCACCGAGTTCGGCCTCGCCCGGGAGATGGTCCCGTTCCTGTACCACTTCCACCTGCCCACCCCGAGCCGAGAGGCCCAGGGGGCCAAGCGGGCCGCCCTGGTCATGATCGAGGACTGGCTGCTCGCCCGCGCCGCGGACCGGAAGGCGCTGGAGCTGGGCTTCGCCCACGACGAGTGGGCGCGGACCCTCCTCCGGGCGGAGCCCGTTGGCTTCCCCACGCCGCCCGAGGGCGCCCTGACGCCGGAATTCCGCGTCCGGCTGGCCCTGACCCTGACCGCCTGCCTGCTGGCGGAACCGGAGGTGGCCGTGGACGGGCGGATCCTGCCCGAGACCCAGGCGGCCTTCGCCGAGCGCCTCATGGAGGCCCGCCGGGACTTCCCCCAGGCCTTCGACGTCGCCCACGGAGCGGCGCACCTCCTGCGGGAGGTCGGCCTGGAGAGCGAGCAGGGTCTCCTGGAAGCCTTCCTCGCCCTGCTGATCCGGACCCCCCTCCTCGCCCCCCTCGGGATGGAGGCGGTGCTCAAGAAGACCGGGCTGCACCTCCGCCACCTGCGTGAGGCGCGCCAGCCCGCCGCTCCCCGACCCGGCCGCAACGCCCCCTGCCCCTGCGGCAGCGGCAAGAAGTTCAAGCACTGCTGCGGCACATAGCGGGCGCGGGACTGACCCGTCCCGGCTCCCCCGTTGCTCCCCTGCACGCCCCCCAGGTCTTGGGCCAGCGTAAAAGAGGGGGGGAGGAGTGTCGGCATGCTATCTGACAGGAATCCGGACCGAGCCGAAGTGGTCCGACCGCCTCTCACGGAGACTGCACCGGGACGTGTGAGGCCGGGCGCTCGGGAGGAGGCCGAACAGCCGGCGCGGACAGCCCTCGGGCGGCGTCTCCGTCTCGTGTTGGCCTTCGGGGCGGTCTACATCTTCTGGGGATCCACCTACCTGGCGATCCGGGTCGGCGTGGAGACGATCCCCCCGGCCGTCATGGTCGGGCTGCGCTTCCTGCCGGCCGGACTCCTCCTCCTGCCCGTGGCCCGCGCGCTCGGGCAGCCGCTCGCCGT
>JAKEHP010000006.1 GCA_022614955.1 Candidatus Methylomirabilota bacterium | reverse complement strand
GGGTGCTGGGGGGGGCCGCGTACATCTGGTCCACCATCACCGAGCCGGGGGTCGTCACCCAGACCGGGGGGGCCTGCAAGATCGCGTTCGGGGAGCTTGACGGGTCCAGCATGGAGCGCGCCCGGCGGATCCTGGAGACCTGCCAGCGGGCCGGCTTTCCCTGCGAGGTGACGGCGAACATCTGGAAGGTCCTTTGGGAGAAGTTCCTCTTCATCTGCACCCTCGGCGGGATGACGGCGGTGACACGCCTCCCCCTGGGGGAGATCCTGGCCTGCCCGGAAACGCGAGAGATGTTCCGGGGGATGATGACGGAGATCCACACCCTGTCCCGCGCCGAAGGCGTGCCTCTAGATGAGGATCTCGTCCCGCGGATGATGGCCTTCGCGGAGGGGCTGGATCCGGCCGGCAGCTCCTCCCTCTACCACGACCTGGCGACGGGCCGGCGCCTCGAGCTGGATGCCCTCACTGGGAAGGTGGTGGAACTCGGGCTCCGCCACCGCATCCCGACCCCGATGAACTTCGCCGTCACGGTCTGCCTGCGACCCCACGCGTTGGCCGCCCTCAGGGCTCACGCGAACAGGTAGCCCTTCACATAGCTCCTCGCGCCAGCCCGAAGCCTATGGCCCGATTGTTCACTTGACAGGATACGGGCCTGATGATAGTAAGTAAGCACTTACTTTCTTGTCGCAGGGCCCACCACATGCCTAACCGGATCAGCGCCCCCGAACGCCGCCAATCAATCATCCAGGCGGCGCTCGCCCTTTTCTCCCAGAAGGGCTTCCGCGGGACCACGACCCGGGAGATCGCCCGGGAGGCCGGGGTGAGCGAGGCCACCATCTTCAAGCACTTCGCAACCAAAGAGGTCCTCTACTCCGCCATCATTGACGCCAAGGCCAGGGCCGAAGAGGTGCTGGCGGCGGCGGCCGAGGCGGCGGCGGCCCGCGACGACGCCGGGGTCCTGACCGCTGTCGCCACGATCATCCTCTCCCGCGTCGAGAAGGACCCCGCCTTCATGCGCCTCCTCCTCTATAGCGCCCTCGAGGGGCACGCCCTCTCGGAGATGTTTTTCACCACCCAAGTCCGCCGGACCCACCAGTTCCTGGCTGACTACATCGGCTCCCGGATCCAAGAGGGGGCCTTCCGCTCCGTGGATCCCCTCCTGGCGGCCAGGGGCTTCATCGGGACCGTGATCCACTACCTGCTGATCCACGAGCTATTCGGCGTCCCACGGCACGCTCACCTGAGCAGCGGGGACGTCATCGCCCTCTACGCCGAGATTTTCCTGAAGGGCCTCCGCTCATGAGCCGGTGCCGGTCCCGCAGCTGTGCCCGACTCCCCCGTCCCCTCCGCTGGCGGACCTCGTGCTCGGTGGCGATGGCCCTCGCTCTCCTGGTCGCCGGGGGCGCGGGCTGCTCCCGCGACGGCCGCGCGGACGCCCAGGGGAAGGAAGCCCGGATCGCCGTCACCGCGGCGAGGGTGGCCGCCCGCGAGATCCCCCGGAGCGTGGAGGTGACCGGGACCCTCCTCGCCTCCGAGGAAGTGGTCCTGACCAACGAGCAGCCGGGCACCGTGGAGGCGGTCCTGGCGGATCTCGGCGACCGGGTCGAGCCCGGGCAACTCCTGCTGCGGCTCGACGGGCGCGAGGCGCGCCTGGCACAGGCACAGGCCGAGGCCAACCTGCTGGCGGCGGAGCGGGCGCTCGGGCGGGCCCGCGCGGCGGCCGACGCCGCTCTCGCCACCGTCGCCCGCTCCCGGGCCGCCCTGGAGGAGGCCCGGCTGAACCGGAAGCGGTTCGAGGACCTGTTCGCCGAGGGGGCAGTCTCGGCGAGCCAGCGGGACTCCGCCCGGACCCAGGACGACATGGCGGCGGCGACCATCCGCTGGGCCGAGGCCCAGGCGGAGGGCGACGCCCAGGCGGTCCAGACCGCAGCCGCCGCGGTGGAGCAGGCCCGGGCCGCGCTCGGGCTCGCCCGCAAGCGGGTCGCTGACATCGAGATCCGCTCCCCCATGAAGGGAGCGGTCAAGGAGCGCCTGGTCTCGGCCGGCGACGGGATCAGGGAGAAGACCCGACTCCTGGTCCTGGTGGCGACCGACCCGCTGAAGCTCCAGGGAACGGTCCCGGAGCGCTTCGCCCCCGAGGTGAGAGTCGGGCAGCCGGTGGCCGTGACCCTGGAGGCCTACCCGGGTCGCGCCTTCCGGGGGAAGGTTGCCCGCGTCAGCCCGTCCGTGGACCCCCAGACCCGGACGCTCCCCCTCGAGGCCCTCCTGGACAACCCCGAAGGGCGGCTGAGGCCGGGCTTCTTCGCTCGGGGCCAGATCCTTGCCCGCACCGACAAGGGTGTCCCCTTCGTCCCCGAGGCGGCCCTCTACACCTTCGTGGGAGTCACCAAGGTCTTCGTGGTGGCGGACGGAACGGTCCAGGAGCGGCAGGTGGACACGGGGGAGCGCCTGGATGGCTGGGTGGAGATCCGCCGCGGGGTGAAGCCTGGGGAGGTTGTGGCCACGGCGAATCTCGCCGCCCTCTTTGACGGGGCCCCGGTGACCGTCACGCGCACCGTCGAGGCGGGGGAGGGGGCCCGGTGAGCCTGGTCGAGATCTGCGTCCGCCGCCCCGTCTTCGCCACCATGCTCATTGTCTCCCTGGTGGTCCTGGGCCTCGCCTCCTTCCGCGAGCTCGGCGTGGACCTCTTCCCCAAGGTGGACCTCCCCACCGTCACCATCACCACCCGCCTGCCGGGGGCCAGCCCGGAGGAGGTGGAGAGCCAGATCACCAAGCGGATCGAGGAGGTGGTCAACACCATCAATGGGCTCGACGAGTTGCGCTCCACGACCATCGAGGGCCAGTCCCAGATCTTCGCCACTTTCGTCCTGGAGCGGAACATTGACGAGGCGGCCAACGATGTCCGGGAGAAGGTGGGGACGGTCCTGGGGGACTTCCCCCCAGGGACCGAGGCGCCCATCATCGAGAAGGCCGACCCCGACGCCTCCCCCATCATGGCCATCGTGGTCTCGGGACGCCGGAGCGCGCGGGAGATCACCGAGCTGGCCGACAAGCGGATCAAGCGACAGCTGGAGACGGTGAAGGACATCGGGGCGATCACGCTGGTGGGCGACCGCAAGCGGGAGATCCAGGTTTTGGTGGACCCTCACCGCCTGACCGCATACGGCCTCTCGATCCAGCAGGTGAAAGACGCACTCCGCCGCCAGAACACCGAGATCCCCGGCGGGCGCATCACCTCGGGGCCGAGGGAGGAGGGCCTGCGGACCGCGGGGCGGGTCTCCCGCGCCGCCGACTGGGGCGACCTCATCGTGGCCGACATGAAGGGGGCGCCGGTCCGGGTCCGGGACATCGGGCGGGCGGCCGACGCGGAGGAGGAGGCCCGGACCCTGTCCCGCCTGGACGGGAAGGCGGCCGTCTCCCTGCTCGTCCGCAAGCAGTCGGGGACCAACACGGTTCAGGTGGTGGAGCGGGTCAAGGCGCGGCTCACGGAGATCGGCCGGCTCCTCCCCGCCGACATCGAGCTGCAGGTGGTCCGGGACCAGTCCCGCTTCATCAAGCGGGCCATCACCGAGGTGCAGGAGCACCTCATCCTGGGCGGGGTCCTGGCCAGCCTCATCGTCCTCTTCTTTATCCGGAACCTCCGGACCGCCGTGATCGCGGCGCTGGCTATTCCGGCCTCCATCATCGCCACCTTCACCATCATGCGGGCGGCCGGGTTCACCCTGAACAACCTGACGATGCTGGGGCTCTCCATCTCCACCGGCATCGTCATTGACGATGCGATCATCGTCCTGGAGAACATCTTCCGACACATGGAGGAGGAAGGGCGGTCGCCCCTCGAGGCGGCGGTCGTGGGGGCGAAGGAGATCGCGCTGGCCGTGATGGCCACCACGCTCTCCCTCGTGGTCATCTTTCTGCCGGTGGCCTTCATGGGGGGGCTGGTCGGGCGGTTCTGGCAATCCTTCGGGCTCACCGCCACGTTCGCCATCATGGTCTCCCTCCTGGTCGCATTCACCCTCACGCCGATGCTCAGCAGCCGCTTCCTCCGCCCGGTCGCGGCGGGGGCCGGGCACGGCTCCAAGGCCGGCCGCCTCTACACGTGGCTCGAGGCCGGCTACGAGCGGCTGCTGCGCTGGTGCCTCCAGCACCGGGCGGCCACGATGATCGGGGCCCTGGCCATCCTGCTCTCCCTCGTCCCGCTGGCCCGACTCGCCAAGGTCGAGTTCATCACCGACGACGACATGAGCGAGTTCGAGGTGATCGTGGAGACGCCCCCCGGCTCCTCCCTCGAGAGAAGCGCCGCCGTCCTGGCCGCCGTGGAGGCGGACCTCCGGAAGGAGGTCCCGGAGGTGGAGCGCCTCTTCACCACCATCGGGGTCCGGGGGCAGCATCACTCTAACGTGACCGACGGGTCCATCTACGTCGCCCTGAAGCACATGAGCGGGCGGACGCGTTCGCAGCAGGAGATCATGCAGCAGGTGCGGGGGATTCTGAAGGCGCGCTACCCGGACCTCCGGGCCAGCGTCCAGCAGGTGGGCCTGGTGTCGGGGGGCGGGTTCCGGCAGACCCCCTTCAACTACGTGATCCGCGGGCCGGACCAGGACCGGCTGGAGGAGATCGCGCAGACCCTGATCCGGGGGCTCCGGGCCATCCCGGGCTTCGTGGACACGGACACGGCGCAGGCCCTGCGCCACCCCGAGGTCCAGGTCCACATTGACCGGCGGAAGGCCGCCGACCTCGGGGTGAGCGTGGAGGCGATCGCCTCGAGCCTCCGGACCATGGTGGGGGGGGAGCGGGTGACCTTCTACCGCGAGGCGGGGGAGCAGTACGACGTGCGCCTCCGGCTCCTCGAGCAGTACCGGCGGGAGAGCGGGGTGATCCGCGAGCTGACGGTCCCGGCGGCGAACGGCGCCCTCGTCCGGCTGAGCAACCTGGTGACCCTCGAGAGCGGGCAGAGCCCTGCCCAGATTGACCGCTACGCCCAGGAGCGGCAGATCACGGTGGTCTCCAACATGTTCCGGAAGCCGCTGGGGGAGGCCTTGAATGAGACCTCTGCGATCCTCCGGGAGATGCGTCTCCCGCCCGAGTACAGCACCCTCCCCATCGGCCGGGGGAAGCTGATGGCGGAGGCGTTCCAGAACTTCCTCATTGCGTTCGTGCTGAGCCTGGCGTTCATCTATATGGTCTTGGCCGCCCAGTTCGAGTCCTTCATCCATCCGGTGACGATCATGGTCTCCATGTTCCTGGCCCTCCCCTTCGGCCTCGTCAGCCTGCTCGTCACCGGGAACACGCTGAACATCTACAGCGTGATGGGGATGTTCCTGCTCATGGGGGTGGTCAAGAAGAACGCGATCCTGCAGGTGGACTACACCAACGTCCTGCGGGCCCGGGGGAGGCTGCGGTTCGAAGCCCAGATGGAGGCGGACCGGGCCCGGCTGCGCCCCATCCTGATGACGACGTTAGCGATCATCGCCGGGATGCTCCCAGTGGCGCTAGGAAGGGGGGATGGCTCGGCCTCCCGCGCCTCGATGGCCACGGTGGTGGTGGGAGGCCAGGCCCTCTGCCTGCTGGTGACGCTCCTCATCACGCCCGTCATCTACAGCACCTTCGACGATCTCAGGGGGGCCCGCCTCTTCACCTGGATGGCGGAGTGGCGCGTCTGGGCGACCCTGCGGGCGGCCCGCGCCCGCGTCTCCTGGGGGCTCAGCCGGTACGCAACCGGCCGCCCCCCCTCAGCGCCTCCCAGGCCCTGACCCGGTCCCTCCCGCATCCCCGACGCCCTATGGCTCTTCCCGCCGCCCCTCCGGCCGTCGAGCCCCGCCCCCACCTCCTCACCCGGGGCTTCGCCCTCACCTGCCTCTGCACGTTCTTTTTCTTCCTGTCCTTCTACCTGCTCCTGCCCACCCTTCCCCTCTACGCCCTCCAGTACGGGATGGGAGAGTCGGAGATCGGCCTCATCATCGGGGCGTTCAGCTTGACCGCGCTTCTCGTGCGGCCCTACGTGGGGCGGGCGATTGACCGCCGGGGGCGGAAGGGGATGGTCCTGCTCGGAACGGCGGTCTTCCTCACCGCGTCCCTCGCCTACCACTACACCCGGACCGTGGGAAGCCTCCTGGCCCTGCGCCTGCTGCACGGCTCCGGCATGGGGTTCTTCACCACAGCGGTCAGCGCCATCATCACCGACCTCGCCCCGCCCGCCCGGCGCGGAGAGGCCATGGGCTACTTCGGGCTGGCGGCCAACCTGGCCATGGCGGTCGGCCCGGCTCTGGGGATGCAGCTCGTCACCGACGGGACCTTCGGCGGGCTCTTCCTGGCAGCCGGGGGCGTGGCGGCCGTGGCCGTCCTGCTCGGGACCGGCGTGCCCGAGACCCTGCCGGCTGGCACCGCCCCACCCGTCGCCGCGCCCCTCTTCAGCCGCAGGGCCCTCTTCCCGGCAGGAGCGATGCTGACCCTCTGCGTCACCTACGGGGCCGTGGTCTCCTTCCTGCCTCTGCTGGGCCGGCAGGTCGGAATGGAGAACCCCGGCCTCTTCTTCACTGTGTACGCGATTTTCCTGGTCCTGACCCGGCCCCTGGCCGGGCTGCTGTCAGACCGGGTGGGGCGCGCCGCCGTGGTGCTACCGGGCATGGCCCTCGTAGCCGCCGCCATGATGACGCTCGCGGCGGCCAGCGGGCCCGGATGGCTCCTGCTGGCCGGCGCCCTCTACGGCATCGGGTTCGGCGCGGCCCACCCGGCCCTGATGGCCCTCACCGCCGACCGGGTCGAGGCGGCCGAGCGGGGTCGGGCCATGGCGACCTTCTACGCGGCCCTCGAACTGGGGATCGGCTCCGGCTCCGTCCTCCTGGGGGTGCTGCTGGCCTACTCCTCCTTTCCCGCCATGTTCGGCGTGGCAGCCGCCATTGCCGCCGCCGGGACCCTCGGCTTTTTCCTCGGCTACCGGCGCCTGTAGATGCCCGGGGCGGGCAACAAGGTGCTGCCCGCGGACACGACGCGGGCGGCTCGCCCGAGGCCGGGCCGGCTCCCCCCGGCGGGCCTGCCTACATCCGGCGGAGGGCAGCAGAGAGGAGAACGATGATCGTGGCCAGCGTGAGGTTCACCAGCAACCAGCGGGGCCGCTGCTTCTGGATGCTGGCCAGAGCCGGGAAGGGGAGGGTGACCAGGAATGCGATGGCAAAGAGCATGAGGGCCAAGAGGACCTTCACCCCCAGGACCGCCTGGTAGAGGGAATCCACCCCGGCCTGGAGGGAGGAGATCATGTTGTAGAGGCCGCTCACCAGGATGAGCCCGATGGCGGTCCAGAGGACGGGGTTGAAGCGGCCGCCGGCCTTCGCCATGAACGGAGCTCGCTGCTCCAGGGGCAGCATGGCGGCCGTAGGGATCAGGACGAAGCGCGCGAACGCCACGCCGCCCACCCCCACGATCACCGCCCCGAGGTGGAGCCACTGCATCAGCGTGTCGAGCATCGCCCCCCTTCTCCCCCTCAGACAGGTGCCCCGGGCGGCTTTCCCGCGGCCCGCCAGCGGCGGGCCATCCGGACGGCGAGAAGCGTCGCCGCCACCAGGCTCTCGTGGCGCGCCTTCCCGGTCCCCGCGATGTCGAAGGCGGTCCCGTGGTCCACGGAGGCCCGGATCATCGGGAGCCCCACCGTGACGTTGATCCCCCGGTCAAACCCTATCAGCTTCAGCGGGACGTGCCCCTGGTCATGGTACATGGCGATGACAAAGTCGAACTCCCCCCGCCGCGCCCGGTAGAAGACGGTGTCGGGCGGGAGTGGGCCCCGCGCGTCGAACCCCTCGGCCCGCGCCGCCTCGACGGCGGGAGTGATCTGCTCGATCTCCTCCCGGCCGAAGATCCCCGCCTCGCCCGCGTGCGGGTTCAGCCCTGCGACGGCGATCCGCGGCGCCCGGATCCCCAGTATCTGCGCCGCGACACCGGCCAGCCGGATGACCGTCAGGACTCGCTCCCGGGTCACCCGCGTCACCGCCTCCCGGAGGGCCACATGGGTGGAGACGTGCAGCACCCGGAGCCGGCCCACCACCAGCATCATGCCGTAGTCTCTGGTCCCGGTCTTCTCGGCGTAGATCTCCGTGTGGCCGTCGAAGGGAAACCCGGCCTGGCGCATCGCCTCCTTGTTCAGCGGGGCGGTGACGGCGGCGGCGATCTCGCCGGCCATGGCCAATTCGATGGACTTGAAGACGTACTCCACGGCCGCGCGTCCGGCCGCAGCCGAGACCACCCCGACCGGGCACGCAGCCGGATCCACGTTCTTCAGGTCCAGGACCTCGACGGCGCCGCTGCCGCGGGCCTCCCCGGGAAAGCCGACCGCCCGGATTCGCCGCCGCACGCGGCAGACCGCCCGGACCCGATCGAGCGCCCCGGCATCCCCGATGATGACCGGGATGCAGACCCGCTGCACCCGCGGGTCCACCACGGTCCGGAGGGCGACCTCCGGGCCGATGCCGGCCGGATCTCCCATGGTGATGCCGACGACGGGCCGCGTGGGCACTCGCTGAGGCCTCCCTGCCGAAAGCCGACGTATCGTAGCACGCCGTCCCCGTGCGGCAAAGGGACGGCGGGGCCCGCCTGGCTCCGGGGGCGGAGCCTCTGCCCGAAGTCCCCCGGCTCCCCGCGGGCTTTCCCCTTGCTCGTCATTTGGCCCGGCACTCCCGCCGTCGCGTTCAGATATAACCTCTCCCGCGCTTTCGCTAGAACTCCTCACGAGGCTCAAGGCTGCGTTGGGCGAGATTTCCTGCGCCGGTGGCCGATCCAACCGGTGATCCCGCCGGCCCCCACCAGGACACTGCTCCCCACCGCGGGGTGGAGCGTCAGCCAGGCGAGCCCCACCAGGGGCCACAGGATCACGCGGACCAGGCCCCGGAGGGACGGGGACTGACCGATCCTCGCGGCCAGGGGCGGCGAGGCGCGATAGTACCACTGGACGAAGACCCGGCCGGCGTGATTCGTCATTAGAAACTCATCGCGGAACGCCCGGAGCAGGACGACCTGTGGCTCCATGGCAGAGCCGTAGGCGGCCGTGGCGATGAAGCAGCCGGCGCCGGCGCCCGCACCTCCGCCCCCTCCCGAGGCAGGCCCCTCCGGTCCCTGGATCAGGAAGACCTCGCCGTCATTGCTCCCGATCACGAGATCGCGCGACCCGTCACTATCCCAGTCCACCACGAAGGGGGCAGCGCGGGAGCTGACCGCGACCGGGGCGCCTTGGCCCGTCAACGGCGCCCCGGTCGGGAAGGCCGGCGCACCGTCCGTCCCCGCATTGAGGAACACGTAGGTCCACCCATTGGCGTCCCCGACGAGGAGGTCCTGCCGCCCGTCCTGATTCCAATCCGCGACAAACGGCCGGGCGCCGGCCCGGGAGACCCCCACCCCCGGCAACGAAAGCGTCACGCCCGCGGCGAGCACCGGATTGGCGTCGGTCCCCTGATTGAGAAACACGCTCACGGTGCCGT
>JAKEHP010000005.1 GCA_022614955.1 Candidatus Methylomirabilota bacterium | reverse complement strand
TGGTCCTGGTCTTTCCCAACGGGAACACTTTCTCCCGGATGACGCTGGAGGACCCGGAGAACCGCCAGCTCGTGAGTGCCGCGGCCGCCGCGGCCTTCGGCTGCCGGCTCGCGCTGGAGTACCGGTTCCTGCCCGCTCCCGTCCACCCGGCGTCCCCCGAGGCGCCGGCGAAGCGCGGTCGGGCCCCCGGGCCCGAGGCCCCCCAGCCGGCGCCGCCGGCGGACCCGACGCAGCACTCCCTCGCTCAGGAGGCCCTCCGCCTCTTCGGCGGGCGGCTCCTCCCCCCCGATCGCCGCGGGGACGCCCCTCCGTTCTAGCGGGACGCGAGGAGCCCCGCGTCCCCGGGAGACCGCATGAAGGACTTCGGCAACCTCATGAAGCAGGCCCAGAAGATGAAGGCCGAGCTGGAGCGCCTCCAGGGGGAAGCGGCCGCTAAGCGGGTGGAGGGGACGGCCGGTGGCGGCATGGTGACCGTCACGGCGGATGGACGCGGCGAGGTGGTTGCTGTCAGGATCGACCCCGAGGTGGCGGCTGCGGGGGACCTGGAGATGCTCCAGGACCTCGTCGTGGCCGCCACCAACGAGGCCCTGCGGAAGGCGCGCGAGCTGATGAATGCCGAGATGGCGAAGCTCGCCGGCGGGATGGGCATCCCCGGCCTCTTCTAGACGCGACCCATGGCTGCAAGGTACGCCCCCACCCTCATCCGCCTGATTGACGCCCTGATGCGCCTCCCTGGGGTCGGCGCCAAGACCGCCCAGCGCCTGGCCTTCTATCTCCTCAAGGCCCCCCGGGAAGAGGCGACGGCCCTCGCCGAGGCCATCGTGGACCTCAAGGAGAAGACCCGCCTCTGCGAGGTCTGCTTCAATGTCGCCGAGGAGGCTCGGTGCCCCATCTGCCAGGACCCCGGCCGCAACCGGAGTGTCATCTGCGTGGTGGAGGAGGCCAACGACCTGATGGCGATCGAGCGGACGGGGGAGTTCAAGGGGCTCTACCACGTGCTTCAAGGCTCCCTCTCCCCGCTGGAAGGGCGCGGTCCGGATGACATCCTGGCGAAGGAGCTGCTGCGACGTCTGAAGGAGGGAGAGGTGCAGGAGGTCATCCTGGCCACCAACCTGAACGTGGAGGGGGAGGCCACGGCCCTGTACCTGCAGCGGCTCCTCTGGCCGCTCGGGGTGCGCGTTACCCGGATTGCCCACGGGCTGCCCGTGGGCGGGGACCTGGAGTACGCGGATGAGGTGACGCTGGCCCGGGCGTTAGCCGGGCGTCGGGAGATGGGGTAGGGGTGCCGGAACGGGTCTTGCAACCGGCTGAAAGACCGGGGATCCCGCGAGGCGCCGGGGCTTGTAAGGCCCTATCCCGTATGGTATACAGACTGCGGTCTGGCCCCGGAGAAGGGCCGGCGGAACCCTTTGGATCACGGGTCGGCGGGGGAGGAGGGAGTCGTGCAGCGCAGCGGGGCGAACCTCATCATTCTGGATGAGGATTTCAAGCGGATCAACGCCTGTCTCAGCCGCTTGAACCAGGACGCGCGCAGCAGGGCGGTCTTCCTGATTGACAAGAACGGCCAGCTCATCTCCGCCCAGGGGGAGACGGCCGGTCTGGACACCACCTCGCTCGCTTCCCTCACCGCCGGCAACATCGCGGCTACCGGCGGCCTCGCCCAGCTCCTGGGGGAGAAGGAGTTTTCTATTCTCTTCCACGAGGGGGAGCGGGATAACCTGCACATCTCCATCGTCGCCCAGCGGGTCATCCTGGTGGTGATCTTTGACAGCCGGTCCTCCCTGGGCCTGGTCCGCCTGCGGGTCAAGAAGGCTTCGGAGGAGCTGGCCGGCATCTTCGCCGATGTCATGAAGAAGGCGGACCGGGAGGCCGGGCCGGCCCGGATGCTCTTTGAGACTCAGTTCGCCGAGATCACGGACGAGGATATCGACAGCCTGTTTACCAAAGGCTAGGGGAGCCGATGTCCTTCATCAACTACTCGGGGCGAGAGATCAACTGCAAGCTGGTCTACTACGGGCCGGGGCTCTGCGGGAAGACCACCAACCTCCAGCACATCTACAAGCGGGTGGACCCATCCGCGAAGGGGAAGCTCATCTCGCTGGCCACGGAGACGGAGCGGACCCTGTTTTTCGACTTCATGCCCCTGCACCTAGGGGAGATCCGGGGCTTCAAGGTCCGTCTCCATCTCTACACGGTCCCCGGGCAGGTCTTCTACGACGCGAGCCGGAAGCTCATCTTGAAGGGGTCGGACGGGATCATCTTCGTTGCTGACTCTCAACTGGAGCGCATGGAGTCCAACATCGAGAGCCTCCAGAACCTGGAACAGAACCTGGGAGAGCAGGGCCTCGTGCTGGAGAAGATGCCGTTCGTCTTGCAGTACAATAAGCGGGACCTGCAAAACGTGGTCAGCGTCGAGGATCTGCAGCGGGCGCTCAACCCCCGGAACGTCCCCTGGTTCGAGGCGGTGGCCCCCACCGGCGTCGGGGTCTTTGAAACCCTGAAGGCCATCGCCAAGCTGGTCCTTCAGGAGTTGAAGAAGAAGGAATAGGCACCCCTCCTTCCCCTCCGTTCTAGCGTTTTCCCGCCCTCGCCCTGCCGTCGCGTTGACGCCTCCGGGCCCATGGGCTACAATACGCCGGTTTTTGCCTCCGTTCCCCGGTAGCTCAATGGTGGAGCGAGCGGCTGTTAACCGCTAGGTTGCAGGTTCGAGCCCTGCCCGGGGAGCCACCACCACACCGCACGTACAGCCCGCTAGGGTAATTGCCACGCGGGTTTTCGTGTGTCGGGGGCAATTGGATAGACTTTGACGGTGTTTGACCCTGTGCGACGGTCAACAGCCATCTGTACAGCCATCAGACCCGACCCCTCACCGGCCGAATCCTGGGAGCAGTTCTGGGCTCGCCAGGGAGCGGACCCGTTCGTCCTCATGCGCCCCTGACGGCATCTCTCCTCGACGGTGGCGGCGCTCTTCACCGGGCAGCCCGAGATCCGAGTGCTCGTGGATCGCCGGTACGGGGAGCAGCGACAGGAGCGCTGCCCCGTGCGGGAGGAGCGACGGTGGGAAGGAGAGAGGCGGGGATCCCTGTCTGTAGACACAGAGGGGGGCTGAGCGATGGGCGTGAACGTCAAGGAACGCAGCGCTCCCCCCCCTTAAGGCGTGGCGGCCGGGCGCCCGGGGCGGCCAAGCAAATCATGGGCATTCATAGTCCAGTCAGTTCGTCATGCCCTACGAGGATATCCAGACCGGGGATCTCATAACGATCGACGACGAGGGCAAGCTCGTGGACTGGGAGTACGGCACCAAGCGTGTCACGGCCAACGGCACGCAGAAGAAGCTCTCCCTCAGCCCCACCTCGGTGAACAAGCTCATCGACGGCTTCGGACCCGACACAAAGGCCTGGGTCGGTAGAGAGGAAGGTGCAGGTCGTATAGATGACCGTGCGAGATACGGTGCCGGATGTGCTGTTCGTGACGTCGCCGGATCAGGCCAACGAGTAGTTCTACAGTGCCTCTTTCTTAACCCGGGTTAAGCGGAGGAAAGAAAAAGGACGGCTTCCAAGTCGTCCTTATGTTTTTGCTTTCAATGCCTATCTGTCGATTTTCGTCAGCCAAACGCCCGCTAATCAGACCCGCCCGGTGGTAACCCTTTTCAGGGGGATCCGCTCTCGGAATGAGCGATGCGGATCCATCGCCGTCGCTCCCTTGAGGCCGGCCGGTGGCGTGAATCAGTCTTCCGGGCTAGGACCCTCGCCACCGTCTGTTCGATCACAGGCATTACCACCGGGACGATGGGTCCCGTCCGGCGGTGGACCAGCCAGACGTCGTGGGAGAAGTTGGCGGTCCCGATCCGGAACGTCTGGAGGCCGGCGGTCGCCAGCCGGGGCGGCAGATCTCGGGTGGGGACGATGCCCGCCCCGACCCCCTCCCGGATCAGTTGGAGCTGCAGCTCGGACTCGGTATCCGCCGTCTCCACAACCACCCGAAAGGGAATTCCCCCCTCCTCCAGAAGCCGCTTCAATTTGTTCCGGAAGCCGCACCCTTCCGGGTTGATCACCCACCCCACCTCCCGGAGAGCCTCGAGCGGGACCGTCCCTTTAAGCGGTGTCTTGGTCGAGGAGATCAGGACGACCTGCTCCGTGCCGAGCCGCGTGGTGGCCAGGGCCGCGGGCAGGCGCATGTGCGGGAGCCGAAGGACCACGACCGCGTCGATCAGCCCGTCCTCCACCTGCCTGGTGAGGGCGCCGCTGAAGTTCACCGACAAGCGTAGCTCAACCCCCGGATAGTGCCGGCGAAGTGCCAGGACCAGCGGGGGGACCACCTCGCGCGCGAACGAGGGCCCGACCCCGAGGCGCAGCTCGCCCCTGAGGGTCCCGGCATCGCTGCTGATCGTCGCGCGGAGGTCCTCCGACATCTGGAGGATGCGGCGGGCCTGCTCCAGGGCGCTCCTGCCGAGGGGCGTCGGGGTGATCGGCTTCTTCGACCGGTCGAAGAGCGCCCCGCCGAGTTCTTCCTCCAATGCGAGGATCTGCCGCGTCACCGCCGGCTGCGTGAGCAAGAGCCGCCGGGCCGCTGCCGTCACCGAGCCTGCCTCCGCCACCGCTACGAGCGACCGTAACTGGTGCAGATCCATCACCCACCTCCTCGGTGCACATTCTCTATCCTCATGCTCAATATGTCAATTATGAATTTGCATCATGCCAGACCGCACCCCATAGTAAGACCGAGGTGACGCCTGGGCCGCAGGGGCGGCAGATGCGGGCGCCGCAGGGAGCCCGGCCATCACAAGCGAGTCGGCACAATGAACGAGCACTTTTTGCACCTTCTGGTAAAGGAGCGGCTGGCGGAGGCGCGGGCCTTTGCAGCGAAGAGGCGCCTTGCCCGTTCCCTGCGGCGGCCTCGTCTGCCGATCCGGGTCCGCCTGGGCCTCATCCTGCTCAGGGTCGGCCGCTGGCTCCTCCGGGAGGGCCGCGAGGGAGGTCGTGAGCCGATTCGTCCTGCGTGACGCCGTCGAGGGGCACCAGGAGGATCGGCCTGTCGACACGTCTGGCGGAACATGTGGCCGGGCTGGAAAGCCATGATCCACCGGTCAGACTGGAGAAGGTGGGGAGTGATCGGCGCCGTTGTGGTCGTGCTAGCGGCAGCGGCAATCGGCTGCACGGTGGATCCGCGCCCTCCGAGGTGGGCGGCCACGGGCAGCCAGCTAGCGCACCTCGAGATGCCCCTCGGCGGAAGCGAGCACGCCTTCATCGTCAGCGAGTACGCGCTTGAGGGGCGGGAGGGACCGGAACCCGGCGCACGGGAGTTTCGCGACCGCCTCCTCCTCACCACCCACCTGCGCGGCCAGTCCGGACGGGTGTGGGGCTACGCGACCCGGACATACGCCGACGGCACCACCCGCATCTTCGGCATCTCCGGTATGGTTCGCCCGGAGGGGCCGAATCTGGGGGTGATTGCCTTGGCCGCCTGGGTTCACGAGTACCGCCTTGATGGGCCCGTCTCCTATGGCCCCACGGACGCGGTCGAGCTGCGGCTGGATCGCGCAAGCGGGCGCATCTCGGCGGAAGCCTCTTAACCTCGAGAGTACGCCGGGCGCAACGGCAGTTGATGCCCGATGGAGGATGCCATGCCCTTCTCGCTGGGTGACCTGAAGACGCTGTACGCCTTCAATGCCTGGGCGCGGAAGCGGATGCTGGATGCCGCCGCCCAGCTTGACGCGGCGGCGTACCGGAAGGACCTCGGGAACAGCTTCGGCTCGGTGCACGGGACGGTAGTCCACATCCTCGGCGCAGAGGAGGCCTGGCTGATGCGCTGGCACGGGGAGTCCCCCACGGCTCTGGTCTCCCCCGACGCCTTCGTCTCGTTCGCCGAAGTACGGCGGCGCTGGGACGCACTGGAAGCCGACTACCGGCAGTTCCTGGCTAGACTCACGGAGGAGGCGGTCGCTCAGCTGATCCACTACCGGGATCTCCGGGGCGACGCCTACACCACTCCCCTCTGGCAGGCGATGCAGCACATGGTCAACCACTTGACCTACCACCGGGGCCAGGTCACGACCCTGCTCCGGCAGCTCGGCGCAAAGCCCGTGGCGACCGATTTGATTGCTTTCTACCGGCAGCAGGCGGGGCAGGAGAGGCCGATGTGAGCGGTGGCAAGAAGCGCGGATCGCTTGAGGGCGGAAGGGAGGGTGAGGCGCGGGGAGCGTCATCGTGGCGAATTTGATCTCCTGAGAGCCGCGAGTGGCAGGGGGGCGGCGATCGCGCGGCACGATTGCCGAAGCAGCCACAAGGGCCGGATGTGCTTGACCCAGGATCCTGTCCTGTCACGGGGGCAAGGCAATGAGGCATCGTTCGGGTTGGAGCGTGTGGGAGGCGGTTCTGGCGTTCGTGGTGGTGCTGGCTCCAGTTGGCGGTGGGTGTGGCCCCGATCAGGCCCGGGTGACGTG
>JAKEHP010000289.1 GCA_022614955.1 Candidatus Methylomirabilota bacterium | reverse complement strand
CCCGCCGGTGACCGAGATCCAGAATGGTCCCTTCTTGTCCTGGAGCCGCCCGGCCAGGATGAACGAAAGCCCGAACACAAAGACCGCGATGGTGAACACCAGCGAGACATCGGCCCGCTTCCAGCCGAACTCCTTCTCCAGCGGCGCGACGAACACGCTCCACGCATAGAGGGCACCGAGGGCGAGGTTCATGGAGAGCCCGCCCACTACGCGCCACCACCGGTTGATCGTGCCTTGTTCAGCCATGCTGTGCCCTCCTCCCCCGTGAGTAGAGGCTTAGGGGAAAAACAGATTTGGACCAACGACGATCTGCACTAGGGATGGGTCCACCGGAGCGGGGCGCCCGCGCCACCGCCGAACGCGTCCTCCCTATCTGCGTGGCAGCCACATCTCCGCCGGCCGTCCGAGACACATCCGCTGACGGTGCGCCCCCCGTCACCGAGAGGGGCGGGCCTACTGCCCAGGGTTTAGTCCCTTGTCTGAATGCGCGACGCGGAGATCTTCGAGCTGGCTGGGGAAACCGAGTCAGATTAACTTAACTAATGGCTCGGCGCGGGGAGCCCGGGTGAGTGATGCCGGGTCGGCCCATCACCTCCTTTGCCCCCATCGAGTGCTTGGACGGATGCCGGGTAGGCCCTAGTCGGTACCATGGGTGGGGAGGAGGTGTCAAGGAAAAATTCACAAAGCGTTTTACGGTGTGAAACGGACTTCCCAGCGAGGCCGCCGGTGCGCCCGGGCCGTGCGAGTCACCCGGACGTGGGTGAGTGCGGTGCGCGCCCGGGAGGGGGTCGCGTTCGCCGCGCCCCGATCCGGTCAGCGTCATGCAGCGCGGCGCGCCCCCGCGCCGGCAGCGAGTTTGGCCTTGACAAAACTGAAACTCTATTCAAACATAGGCACTGATATTTCCCGAATCACCCACCTTCACTGCACACCGGAGTATTTCGACGCCCTCAAAGGCCGCCCCTGAGGTTGCCCTCTCCCAGGTGGCGTGCCCGGGGCCCAGCACCCGCGTCAGGGGAGCAGCCGGCACCGCCCGCCAGGAGGACCGCCCATGAGCGCGCCCGAGGGCCCCCTCAAGCGCACCCCCCTCAACCGCGTCCACCGGGCCCTGGGGGCGAAGATGGTCCCCTTCGGCGGCTGGGACATGCCGGTCCAGTACTCCGGCATCCTGGAGGAGCACCGGGCCGTCCGGACAACGGCAGGCCTCTTCGACGTGAGCCACATGGGGGAGTTCGAGATCGCGGGCCCCGAGGCCCTGCCCGCCCTGCAACGTCT
>JAKEHP010000288.1 GCA_022614955.1 Candidatus Methylomirabilota bacterium | reverse complement strand
TGAGCGACATCGAAGCGGCCTACTCAGCAGACTGATCCGGGGACGACTACGTAGGCGGGCGGCCGATGCAGAACTCGTTGCCTTCGGGCGTATTGCCGGTGTGGTTGCAGGGCGGTCTCCGAGGGGTATGGGGCGTCATCATGGATAGGCTGGCCGCTCGAGGAGGTCGGAAATGAGCCGACGCCACCGTCAGTCTGAGAAGGAAGAGGGCCTGAGGAAGGAAGACCGGCAAGCGGAGCATCGCCGGGACCGGCGGGCCGCCCGGCAGCAGATCGACGTCGTCGAGCCCGACGCCGCCGTCCTGCCTGGTGAGGGCCCGGCCCATCTCCACGCCCACCGACCGACGGCGCGGGAGAAGAGCCGCCCCCGGCACTGGAAGCTCCCCTTCTGGAAACGGCGACGGGCCGCCCGGGTGCAGAAGGCCCAGGCCGAGCGCCGCGTGGCCGACGAGGAGTAGCGGGGGCCCCAGCGCCCCCGGTCCCTGGCGTCTAGATCTTGAAGAAGAGGTTGCGGAACCGGTCGATGAGGACGGGGTCGCCGCGGGACGTGCCGGCGTTCATCCGCTGGTAGGCGGTGAGGATCAGCGTCCCGGGGTCGAACTCCAGCATTGCCGGGCAGTTGGAGATGTCGGCCGGTTCGAAGGCCACGCCCTCGGGGCCGACTGACAGCTTGGTGTCACCGGCGTTGCGGCCCGTCACCCGGATGCCGATCTCGAACGGCTCGGTCTCGGGCGTGCAGTTGTGGGTGGCGCTCCAGAGGATGAAGTTGAGCGGCACCAGCAGGTCGGCCGAGTCACCGTCGAGGCCGTGGTTGATGCCCCGACCCTCCCGGATGTCCCAGGTGTGGAGGGCGTAGTCCACCAGCTGGAAGATCGGGTAGAAGAAGGCCGGCAGGGGGCCCATGTAGCCGTGGGGGGCCATCAGCCCACCCCATTCGTCCTCGCTGAGGCCCTCGAAGATGTCCATCATCTTGGCGGTGTCGGTCTGGAGGCGGTCGATCAGCTCGCCCTGGGGTGTGCCCCGGAACTGCTTTGCGCCGGCGTCGACGTGCTTTCCATCCCCCGCACGCCAAGGGGTTCGGGGGCGGGGCCGTTCCCCCGGGCGGCGTCGAAGCTCTTGAAGTAACTCTCGGTGGT
>JAKEHP010000287.1 GCA_022614955.1 Candidatus Methylomirabilota bacterium | reverse complement strand
TCGGCATCTTCCTCCACGGCGGGTTCGCGCCGTTCAACGTGGCCCCGGTCCGGGCGCTGCACACGATCGGGTCGCGCACGGCGAGCGAGCTGGCGGTCTTCGCCGAGCCCCTCTCCTGCGTCGTGAACGGGGCGCGGCGGGTGGCCTTGCAGCCCGGGGAGTCGGCCCTCGTCCTCGGAGCCGGGCCGATCGGTCTTTACTTCATCCAGATGTTCCGCGCCGCCGGCGCCGGGCAGATCCTGGCGGCCGAGGTCCAGCCCTTCCGGGCGGAGATGGCGAGGCGGCTCGGGGCCCAGCGGGTGATTGACCCGACGAAAGAGGACCTGGCTGCGGCAGTGCGGGAGGTGACCGGCATCGGGGCCGATGCCGTCGTGGATGCGGTGGGGACCCTGATGGCGGAGGCGCTCTCTTGCGTGAGGCGGGGCGGGCGGATCCTCCTCTTCGGGATGAACACCCAGGCCACCCCGGCCATCCCGCAGCACGACATCACCCGCTACGAGGTGGAGGTGCTGGGGACCTTCATCGCGCGCCATACCTTCCCCGCCGCCATCCGGATCATCGAGAGCGGAGCGCTCGACCTGCCGGCCCTCATCACGCACCGCCTGCCGCTTCGGGCCGCCGAGGAGGGGTTCGCCGCGATGCGCGCCGGGACCGGGATCAAGGTCATCGTAGACCCGCAGCGGGAGCGGTGAGGGACGGCGCGCCGTGGAAGAGGGCGGGCCGGAGTAGCAATCAGCCCTTGACGGAGGGCGAGGGTGAGAGTAGGGTAACTTTCGGACAGACGCGGGAGCTCGGGGAACCGGGCTGAGAGGGCAGCTAACCCGCTGCCGACCGCCTGAACCTGACCTGGGTAATGCCAGCGTAGGGAGCATGCGGAATGCTGAGGCCGCTGGGTTACCCCGGCGGCCTTTTCATTTTGCCGCCAGAAAGGAGTGGCCGCAATGCACACCGCACGCAAGCATCCCGTGACGCGCAAGCTCTATCTCGATGGGACCTCCCCGGGGGTTCGCGTCCCCCTGCGCGAGATCCTGCTGACCTCGAACGATCCGCCAGTCCGTCTCTACGACACGAGCGGGCCCTACACCGACCCTGGCTACACGCCGGACCTCCAGAAAGGGCTCCGCCCGCTGCGGCTCCCGTGGATCCTGGCCCGGGAGGATGTGGAGGAACTGCCGGCGCCGACATCTGACTATCGCAGGCGGCGGGAGGCCGACCCGAGGCTGGCGGACATCCGCTTCGCCACCAGCCGCCGGCCGCTGCGCGCCAGGCCGGGCCGGCGCGTGACCCAGATGCACTACGCGCGGCGGGGGGAGATCACGCCGGAGATGGAGTTCATCGCGCTGCGGGAGGCGGTGACGCCCGAGTGCGTCCGGGACGAGGTGGCCCGGGGGCGGGCCATCATCCCCGCCAACATCAACCATCCCGAGACGGAGCCGATGATCATCGGGCGCACCTTTCTGGTGAAGGTGAACGCCAACATCGGCAACTCCGCGGTAACCTCCTCCATCGAAGAGGAGGTCGAGAAGATGCGCTGGGCGATCCGCTGGGGCGCCGACACGGTGATGGACCTCTCCACGGGCAAGCACATCCACGAGACGCGCGAGTGGATCCTCCGCAACGCCCCGGTCCCGATCGGCACGGTCCCGATCTACCAGGCGCTGGAGAAGGTCGGGGGGAAGGCCGAGGACCTGACCTGGGAGGTCTACCGCGACACCCTCATCGAGCAGGCCGAGCAGGGCGTGGACTACTTCACCATCCACGCGGGCGTGCTGCTCCGCTACATCCCCTTCACCGCGAACCGCGTGACCGGGATCGTCTCCCGCGGCGGCTCCATCATGGCCAAGTGGTGCCTGGCCCACCACCGGGAGAGCTTCCTCTACACCCACTTCCGCGAGATCTGCGAGATCCTGGCGGCCTACGACGTCGCCTTCTCGCTGGGCGACGGGCTGCGCCCCGGCTGCCAGGCCGACGCCAACGACGACGCCCAGTTCGCGGAGCTCGACACGCTCGG
>JAKEHP010000286.1 GCA_022614955.1 Candidatus Methylomirabilota bacterium | reverse complement strand
GCCTCCAGCTCCTCCCGGGTCAACCCCAGAAGCTCCTGCCGCATCCCCGCGGGCCTCTGCCCCGGTGCGGCCTCGAGCGCCTGTTCCACCTGTTCCTCCTCGGCTGCCTCGCCCGGCGGCATGCTGCCGGGAGCGGGCCCCCTACCTCAGGCGGCGAAGCAAGTCGCGGATCTCGTCTGCCCCGGGGCCCGCCGGCGCCAGCTTCAGCGCCTGCTCCAGGGCGGCCCGGGCCTCGGGCCGCTTCCCGGCGCGGAAGTAGGCGATGCCCAGGTTGCGGTGGACAACGGCCACGCTCGGGGTCAGCCGGCTCGCCGCCTCAAAGGATGCGACCGCGAGGTCGGGCCTGTTCTGGGCCAGATAGACGATCCCGAGGCTGTTGTGGGCGTTGGCAAACTCCGGGTCCACATCCACCGCCCGGCGGAACTGGGCGCCCGCTTCTTCGAGCCGGCCTAGCTGCTGGTACACAGTCCCCAGGGTAAAGTGGGCCCGCTGCGGCGTGGGATAGAAGGTGTTGCCGAGGGCCGCCTTGAGCGCCTGCTCGGCCCGGGGCAGGTCCCCCTGTTCGAGGTAGGCTTGCCCGAGGTCGTTCAAGGCCTCCGCGGACTTCGGGTCCAGCTCCACGGCCCGCTGGAGGGCCTTCACGGCCTCGGGGGGGTTGCGATTCAGCAAGTAGGCCAACCCGAGGGCGCGGTGGTAGGGAGCCTGGCGGGGCGCCATCTCGATGGCCCGGGTGAGCTCGGGGAGAGCCCGTCGCGGCTCCCCCGAGTTCAGGTAGGCGACCCCGAGGTTGTAGTAGTCCTCGGCTTTCCCGAGCGGCTCGTCCCCCCCAGGCGTGGTCGCGCACCCTGCCAGCAGGAGTACTCCCACCCCTACCCATCCCCGCGCTCGCAGTCCCCTGTGCATTCCCCTCGTGTCCTCCTGCGGCCATCAGGGCCGCCGCTCTCCGTCGTCTAGAAAGACGCGAACAGCCGGGCCAATTCTCCGTACTCCTCTGGCAGGTCCACCTTCACCGGGCGCTGGCTTGGGGGGGCCTTCTCCGGCACCCTCGCCGGAGGGGGGCTTGCCCGGGCAACCGCCGCGGCTCGAGCGCTGGGCGCCCCGCGGGCGGCCTGGCGCGGTGCGGGCGAGGGAGCCGGCGGGCGTCCCTCGACCGAGTCCGCAAGGACCAGGAGTCCTTCCATCTCCGGGGGCGCCTCGGGTTCGGGCGGCGCGGCAGGCTCGGCCGCGCGGGCCTCCCTGGCCGCGGCTGCCGGTTCCTCGGGGACGGGAGGCGTCTCGCGAGGGACCTGCCGGGCGTGGAAGGGGGGCTGCTTGGCAAACCATTCTTGGCGCTCCTGGCTGCTCCAACCCCGGTAGTCAATGCTCTCCAGGATGAAGCCGAGGTCTTCCAGGAAAGCCAGCGCCTCCTCCTCGTGGGCCTCCCCCTCGGTCGTGGGGTAGGGGTTCGCCCGGTACCGGTAGACCTGGGCGCGGTCCATGCTCTGGACGTACAGGCAGACATAGCAGACCGAGCGCCCGCCCCCCGCCGCCCCGGTGACCGCGTAGGCCCGGGCTTCGGCCCCGCCGAAATCCGTCCCGGCCACCGCGGTCAGGTTGAGGGACCAGGCGACCCGCTCGATGGCGTCAGAGGAGACGGGGATCCGGTCCAGGGAGGGATCCAGGTCGAACATGCCCCCTATCCCCCGGCCGCCCGTCGGCCGAGACCGAGCTGGTAGCGGCGGACCGCCCGGTCGTGCTCGGCGAAGGACTTGGAGAAGTGGTGCGTGCCGTCGTTCTTCGACACGAAGTACAGATACCCCACGTCGGCCGGGTACAGAACAGCCCGCAATGCGGACTCCCCCGGGTTGGCGATGGGACCCGGCGGGAGGCCGGGGTGGACATAGGTGTTGTACGGGTTGCGGGAGGACTTCAAATCCCCGTAGGTGATCCGGGAGGAGAGGGGCTTGCCGCGCCCGTACAGGACGGTGGGGTCGGCCTGCAGGAGCATCTTCCGCTTGAGCCGGTTGTGGAAGACGGCGGCGATGATGGGCTTCTCCTCCTCCGTGACGGCCTCCCGCTCCACGATGGAGGCGAGGGTGACAATCTCGTGCCGGGTCATCCCGAGGCTGCGGCCCCGGATCTCCTCCTCCAGCGGGAAGGACCGGAAGAACCGGGCCACCATCTTCTCGATGATCGTCTCCTCTCGGAGCCCCTTCGTGAAGTAGTAAGTGTCCGGGAAGAGGTATCCCTCCAGCATGGTGGCCTCGGGATCCACCTGGGACGCAAAGGCCGGGTCGGAGACCAGGGCCAGGAACCGGTCCCGGTCGGCCAGTCCCTCCTGGTGCAGGAGGGCCGCAACGTCCCGGGCGGTCGCCCCCTCCGGGATCGTCACCCGGTGCAGGATGACCCGTCCCTCCTCCATGGCCTCGAGCACGTCCAGGACCCCCATCCCAGCGGTGAACTGGTACTCCCCCGCCTTCAGGGTGTCGGCCGTCCGCCGCAAAGCCGCCAGGACGAGGAACAGCCACTGGTTCGGGATGATCCCCTCCGCCTCCAGGCGGGCTGCCGCCTCGCGGGCCGAGGTGCGGGCCGGGATCTCCACGGTCTTGGGCGGCCGCTCCGTGAAGCCGAAGCGCGCTTTGGGGTGGAGGGCCATGTAGAGGGAGATCCCGCCGATGGTGAGGAGGGGGAAGCAGAGGGCGAGGAGCGCTCCGGCCAGGACGGCACGGCGGCGGCGGATGGTGGGCCTCATCCCGCTCCTTCCTGTCGGGAGGCGCGAGTCCGGTCCAGGTAGCCCTGGAGAATGAGCGCGGCTGCGACCGCGTCCACTCGGCCCCGCTGGCGGCGGCGGCTCAGACCCGCCTCGGTCAGGACGCGCGTGGCGGCCTGGGTCGTGAGCCGCTCATCCCACAAGGTCACGGGGAGCCCCAGGGCATCCCGCAGGTCCCGGGCCAACTCCCGGGCCGCCTCGGCCTGGGGACCCACCGTCCCGTCCATGTTGCGTGGGAGGCCCACCACCACCTCCGCCACGTCCAGGTCCTTGACCAGCGACCTGAAGTGCGCGAGGTCCGCCAACCGCCCCCGGCGCGTCCAGGTGGGAAGGCCCTGGGCAGTGAGGCCCAGCTCGTCGCTCACCGCCAGGCCCAGCCGGACTTGCCCCGGATCGATGCCCAGAATCCGCATCCCGGCGACGCTCCCCTCCAACAGAAAAGGGCCGGGCGAGGCAGGAACGGATTCCCTCTGGCCGGGCCCTTTCACTGGAAACACAGGGGTTTATATACCGATTCGGGACGTTCTGTCAAGAGATTCGCCTCACCCCAAGGCGAACCATCTTGCCTTTCCCGGACCCGTGCAATATAAAGGCCGGAGATGGAGACAGCCAACCGCTGGATTCGCCTGTACGGCCTGGCCTTCCAGGCGTGGGGTCCGCAGGGCTGGTGGCCTGCCCGGACCCCCTTCGAGGTCATCGTGGGGGCGATCCTCACCCAGCACACAGCGTGGCGGAACGCCGAGCGAGGCCTCGTCCATCTTAGAGCGGCGAGAGCGCTCACCCCGCTGGGGATGGCCTCCCTCCCCCCTGCCCGTCTTGCGCGTCTCATCCGGGCGGCGGGGACCTATCGGGGCAAGGCCCGGACCCTTCGGGCGTTCCTGGCCGCCCTCAGGCGTGATTTCGGGGGAAGTCTCCGCCGCCTCCTCAAGGAGCCCGCTCCCACCCTGCGCGCCTGGCTCCTGGCCATCCCGGGGATCGGGCCGGAGACAGCCGACTGCATTCTGCTCTACGCGGCCGGCTCCCCCACCTTCGTGGCCGACGCCTACGCCCGCCGGATCCTGGCCCGCCATGGCCTCGTCCCCTTCGGGGCGCCCTACGCGGCCGTGCGTGCCGAGGCCCTAACCCACCTGCCGCCCGATGCCGCCCTCCAGGGGGAGCTCCACGCCCTCCTGGTGACCGTGGGGAAGCAGTTCTGCCGGACGCGTCCCCGGTGCGCCCCCTGCCCGCTGGCCCCGGACCTCCCGCATGGGACCCCCCTCATGCCCTCGGTGTCGGGCCGTCGCCCCGCCGCGTCCGGTCTGACCCCTCCCCCCTTCTCTCCCGGAGCCGAGCCGTGGCCGACCTAGAAGCGCAGCTCAGCACGATCAGCCGCAACCACCGGGGGCAGGCCACGCCCGCCGCCTTCGAGGAGACCCTCTCCTGCATCGTGGGCCACATTGCCCTCCTCTTCGAGGTGAGCTTGGATGAGGTAGCCGTCCTCCTGCGGCGGCACCGGGGGGGGAACGAGGTCCTCCGCTTTGCCTATCCCCTGGAGTTCCTCCGGGCCGGCCGGACCGAGTTCCCCGTGAAGGGGACCAAGCCCTCCTTCGCAGGCCGGACCCTGGGGAGCCGCGAACCCCTCCTCGTGAACCGGGCCGCGGTGGAGCGGCACCTGGACGCCTTCGAGAAGATCCCCACCCAGGAGCGGGCCGGCCTCCCCATTCAGCGCCTGATGTCGGTTCCCGTCTGGGGGGGTCCCGGGAACCCGATCGGGGTCCTGCAAGCCAGCCGCAAGGGGGTGAGCCCTGAGGAAGCCGGCCCCGAGTTCACACCCGAGCACCTGGCCGCCCTCACCGCCGTCGGTCAGCAGGCGGGACCCTACCTGCTCCGCGTCACCCCCCGCGACTTCTAATACAAACGAGATAAATCGTGTGACAAAAGGTCCGGGTGGCGCCGGATGCCGCCTCAGGGCCCCCGTAGCGGAGGGGGGTCACATCGGCCCGCGGCCGATGGGGGGAACCACGGGAGGGTTCCCCACGGGGCCCGGGGGCCGGGGCGGCGCCGGCGACAGGACCCGGACCTAGTCACTCGTACGCCTCCGGCTGCCGCCCGCCCGGGGTGAGCCGCGACGCAGCCCTGTCTGGGTATCGGGCGGAGGAGCGGCTCGCCCCGGGAAGAGGGCGGCAGCTCCGAATGCTCACCGTTGGGCCCGGCACCCCAGCGGTCACGTGAGCACTATCTACAAAAAATAGAACGCCGCCGGGAAGGCCGGCGGCGCGGGTGATGGCCCGTCCCCTACCGGGACAGGCGCTCCAGGACCTGGAGGATCTTGCCGACAAGGTCCTCCGGCTTGAAGGGCTTCACCAGGAAATCGTCGGCCTGGTACCTGAGCTGCGCCTCCACCTGGTACTGCACGCTCTTGTAGACCCCGGTCATCATGACGACCGGCACCGGCCGGGGTGCCGTCCGCTCCTTGATCTGCCGGCAGAGGTCGAAGCCGTGGATCCCGGGCAACAGCAGGTCGGTCAGGACCAGGTCCGGGCGGGCCCGCGCCAGGAACTCCAGGGCCGCCCGGCCATGCGGGACCGCTTCCACCCGAAAGCCGGCCCGCTCAAGGAGGTCGCTCACGTAGGTCCGGAAAAACTCGGTGTCCTCCACCACCAGGATGAGCTGGCCCCGGCCCGCTTTCGCCTCGGCGGCCCGGCGGGTGCCCCGGATGAGACGCTCCGCAGCCATCCCGAAGACGTAGTTGCACTGGGGACAGACGACCTTGGCACGGCCGGCCTTGATGGCATCCGGCGAGACCCGGACCGCCAGCCCGCACTCCGGGCAGATAGCCTGGTACCCCGCCACCCCGGCGCCCACGGCGGCCGAGGTCGGCGCCGCGGTCTGCCGGAACCGGAGCCGCTCGGCGAGGTAGTCCACGATCTCGGGGAAGTTCTCGGGGCGGGGGATGAAGCCGTCGGCGCCTCCCTCGTATCCGAGCCGCTTGTCCGCCTCCGAGAGGGTTACCCCCGTCATGAGAATAATCGGGGTCTCGGGAAGGCGCTGCTTGAGAGCGCGGCAGCGGCGGTAGCCCTCCTCCTCGTCGCCGCTGATATCCATCAGGATGAGATCGAGCCGGGAGGCGACGGCGGCAACCGCCTCCCCCTCCGCCTTGAGGGCGGTCGTGACCTGATAGCCCTCCGACTCCAGGAGATGCTGGAGCGCGCGGCTCACTTCCTTCTGGTCGTCAATGACGAGGATGTATTTCGACACGGGGAAGAATCCGGCCTCAGGTGCGCCGCTGCCGGGCCCACAGGAGGTTGTACCCCTCCACGAAGGCCCTGACGGATGCCACGATGATGTCCGGCGAGGTGCCGGTCGCCACGACGCGGTTCTGCTCCGCGTCCGTCATGACCACCGTGGTCTCGACGGAGGCGTGGGTCCCCGGTGTGTTGATCTGGACCTGGTAGTCGGCAAGCTCGAAGAAGACCTGGCCCCGCTGCAGGACGAGGGCTTTCAAGGCATTGATCACGGCGTCCACTGGGCCGACTCCCGCTGCCTCTCCCTCCAGCCGCTCCCCGGCGAAGGTGACCCACACCTTCGCCTCCGCCTTCCCGTGCAGGGTGGTCTTGACCTGGAAATCCTCGACCTTCAGGACGCCGTCCGGGCTGGAGAGACCCCGGAGGACCGTCTCCAGGATGTACTGGAGGTCCCCCTTCGTGACCGTCTTGCCCTTGTTGACAAAATCCTCCACCAGGCTGAGGACCCGCTGGGCATACTCCGGCGTGAGGCGGACGCCGAACTCCTGGCGGACCAGATCGGCCACCGCCTGCTTGGAGGGAACCTCGGTCAGGAGGGTCCGGTCCCCGTTCTTCGCCCCGGCCGCCCGGATCTCGTAGAGTTTAAGCTTCAGGAACTTCTCCACCTCCTGCAGGGTCGGTTCGATGGAGGCCGGGGAGGGGAGAACCTTCAGGGCGCTCTTGGGATCCTTGAGGCCGTTGCCGGTGGCGAGGCAGACCACCACCTCCTCCGGGCGGATCCGTCCCGTGGTCAGCAGGGCGGTCAGGGCGGCGATCGGGATGGCCCCCGCCGGTTCCACGAAGATGGACTCCAGGCGGGCGAGGTGCTGCTGCCCCTCCAGGATCTCGGCGTCGGTGAGAGCCAGGGCGCAGCCCCCCGACTCGCGGAGGGCCGCGAGCGCTTTGACGCCGTCCAGGGGATCCCCGGCCGCGACGGCGGAGGCCACGGTGCTGGGCTTGGCCACCGGGACGATGGTGTCCCGCCCCTGGTTGAAGGCGCTCACGATCGGCTGGCACCCCTCCGGCTGCACCCCCACCAGACGGGGGAGGCGATCAGTGAGCCCCAGCTCGTAGAACTCCTTGAAGCCCTTCCAGAGGGCCGCGAGGTTGGTCCCGTAGCCCATCGGGATAATGACGACGGCGGGCGCCCGCCAGTCGAGTTGCTCGATGATCTCGAAGGCCTGCGACTTCTGCCCCTCCACCCGGAAGGCGTAGTCCCCGGCCAAGTAGAAGCCGTGCCGTCGGCTCAGCTCCTCCGTGAGGCGGGCCGCGTCGGTGTAGGTGCCCCGGACCTGGAGGAGGCGGGCCCCGTAGGAGAGGGCCTGGGCCATCTTCCCGATGGGGGTCCCTTCCGGGACCAGGACGTAGCAGGGCATCATGGCGATGGAGGTATAGGCGGCCACGGAAGCGGCCATGTTCCCCGTGGAGGCGACGCAGACCGCCTTGGCCCCCTGCTCCTTCGCCTTGCTGATTTCCACCAGCGACCCCCGGTCCTTGAAGACGCCCGTGGGGTTCGCCCCCTCGTTCTTGATGTAGAGCCGGGAGAGGCCCGTGGCCTCGGCCAGCTTCCGGCAGCGGTAGAGCGGCGTCCCCCCTTCGTCCAGCGAGACGACCTGGTCGAGGTCGCGGATCGGGTAAAAGTCCAGGTACTTCAGAGCCTTGATGGGCGAGTTGCGGAGGGAGTAGCGGTTCAGGCGGGAGCGGATGTAGCCGTAGTCGTAGCGGACGTCCAGGGGGGATTGGCAGTGGGGGCAGCGGGTGGTGCTCTCCTCCTCCCGGACGCGGCGGCCGCAGCCGATGCAGGTGAGCTGGTAGAATGTGGCCTCGGCCTTCTTCGCCCGGGCCTTCACGGAGGTTCCCACGCGCACCGAGGAGATCGCTTCACAGAACGCAGGTATCCCCAGGCCGTCAGGAAAAATGGGACGCGCGGGATGGTACCCGGCGGTTCCGGCGGCTGTCAAGGGCTTTCTCGGAGGTGGAAGCACTGCAAATCCACGGGTTTTTGCCTTGACCGCCTCCCGCCCGGCGGATCAGCCCCCCGCGCGACCGCGGGCCCGGTCCGCCGCCTTCAGCAGCGGTCCCAGCTCCGCCAGGAGGCGATCGGCCAGCCTTCGGTATCCGGCACCGTTCGGGTGGACGGCATCGCTCTTGAGGCGCGGGTCATCCAGGATCCCCGCGAGGGCATCAGGGACGTAGAGGACGCCCCGGCCCCGAGCCACCGCTTCGTAGAGCGGGCCGGTCTCGTCGGTGAGCAGCCCCGCCCTGAACCCCACCAGGACGACCATGGCGCCGGCCCCCTGGATCCGCTCCACCATCGCCTCCAGGTTCCGGCCCGTCTCCTCCCGCGGGATCCGCCGGAGGAAG
>JAKEHP010000285.1 GCA_022614955.1 Candidatus Methylomirabilota bacterium | reverse complement strand
GGCCCTACGGCCGCCAGGCGTCTCGCGTAGGGCACCGTTCCCTGGATGATGTGCATGGCGACACTCTAGCAGAGTGTCACCCATCATTCTGAACGAGTTCACGGGCTGCGGGGCTCCTGACGCTTGACCGACAAGACCGCTCGCCGGGCTGTGACTCCGCCGCTGGCACGTTGTTTGCTCATGCTCGGGGAGTTGGCCCGCAATCGGAGGCGCGGAATAGCAGCTCCACCGCGCCCCGGAGCGGGAGGGAACATGCCCCGCAAACGCGTCCTCGTCGTGGAAGACAACCCCCTGAACATGGAGCTGGTCTGCGAGGTGCTCGAGACCCACGGCTATGAGGTCTGGCAGGCCAGCGCCGCCCCCGAGGCCCTGGAGCGGCTCACGACGGGTAAGCCGGACCTCATCCTGATGGACATCCAGCTCCCGGGTTTGGATGGCCTTGCCCTCACGAAGCAGCTCAAGCAGGACCCGGTGGCCCGGGACATCCCAGTCTTGGCCCTCACCGCCCACGCCATGAAGGGGGACAGGGAGCGGATCATGGAGGCCGGCTGCTGCAGCTACGTCTCGAAGCCGATTGACATTAACGAGCTTACGACCCAGGTTGCCCGCTTCCTTGGGGACGGTGGGGCACCTGTCCGCGACCCCTCCTGAGAGCGCCCGGCCGACCCCCGGATCTCCCTGCTCCCCCGGCCCGCTACCGGCCCCCGGCATGCGCAGGCACTGGCCTGCTTTTTGCATCCCCCAGCGCTCCGCCAGTGGGAGCAAGGTCCGGGGCCTGGAGCGGATGAAAAGCGGCTGCAAGGACCCTGAGGCGCGGGCCCTCACCTGAGGCACCGCTCACCTCGATCGGCAGGCGGGGCGTCGGGAGCCCAGGCTCGCAGCAGATCGGCTCGACGCAACCACCCTCGTCCCGTTTGGCCCACTACTGTCCCGCCCCCATTGCCCCGGCGATGCATGAATTCTTCCGCGCCCGGGGAGGGACTCGGACCGGCAATGGCAGAAACCCTCTCGCGCCAATCGCCGTTCAGACATGCTGACCGGTCTGCCGATCCAACCCTCCTTCCGGGTCAACCCTGCGGGGCGGGGGGGGGGAGCGATAACACCTCTCACAGAGCGGGATCCAGTTTCGAAGGGATTCCTCACACGCGATAGGCCTGGAATGAGCATGCATGCACTGCGACTCTTGAGAATGTCCCTCCTGCTGCTTGCCCTCGGTCTTCTGCCCCACATCGCGTGGGCGAAAGCGATTACCATAGGTTCTGTGACTTCCAGTGAGCCGGCGGCAGAGGTCAAAAAGTTTCTTCCACTTGCCCGCTACCTGGCAAGCCAGTTGAATTCGGAAGGAATCGAGCAAGGAAAGGTGGTTGTCGTGGAAACTGTTCGCCAGATGGCCGATCTCCTCCGGGAGGGGAAGGTTGACCTCTATATTGACAGCGCCTTTCCCGTGATGGCTGCAAGTCGCCTCGCCGGCAGCAAGCCCCTGCTCCGGCGCTGGAAGAGAGGGATCGGGGAATATCATAGTGTGATCTTCACGAGAAAGGAGAGCGGCATTGACCGTCTAGAGGATCTCCGGGGGAAGATGATTGGGTTTGAAGGGCCCTCCTCCACCTCTGGGTATCTCCTTCCCAAGGTGATTCTGCAAGAGCGGGGATTGCGCCCGACAGCGAAGACGGCTCCTTCCGAGCCCGTGACTCCCCGAGAAGTCGGTTATGTGTTCACTGGCGATGATGAGAACACCATGGTGTGGGTGCTGAGAGGCAAGATCTCCGCTGGAGCGATGGACAATCAGACCTATTTGCGGAGAGGAGGACGCGACGTTGAAAGCCTGAAGATTCTGTATAAGTCGTCCTCCATGCCCCGCCACATCGTCAGTCATCGAGCCGATCTCGATCCGGCCCTTCTGGCGCGGATCAAGCAACTCCTCATCCGCATGGATCAATCCGAGGAGGGCAGGAAGGCCCTGCAGGATTTCGAGAAGACAACCAAGTTTGATGAATTATCTGAGGAGTTGATGGCACCTCTCTTGAAACTGCAGCCATTTGTTGATGCAGAGATCGGGATCCGGTGAAGCTGACCATCCGCCTCAAACTGGTTGCGTTTATCTTCTGCGTGGCCCTGCTGGCGGCAGGGACCCTCGCGCTGTATTTCATCTATCAGGAAAGGTATCGAGTCTTTGCCACGTTCGAGGAGGAGGCCCGCCAGACGACCCGCCTCATTGCCGAGACCGTTCAGAATGATCTCCTCTCTTTGAACATCCAAGGCGTGCGGCTCCGATTAGAATCGGCCCGGGTGAATCCGCATGTCCGCCACACGGTCGTCACCGATCTGGAGGGAGTCGTCCTGGCTGACGGGACGGAGGGAAGGCGTCTGGTGGGTCGGCGGCTCCGCAGCGCGGAGGGCACGGCCATCCGGCTTCCACAGCATTGGATGTCCACGACGGAGGGGGGGGTCCTCACCATCCGTGGCCCGATTGAGACGGCGGACGGCACGCGAATCGGATACCTGAGCGTGGGATATGCGCGCGAGGGGCCGTACCGGATTTCCCGCGAGAGTACCAGGGCGAGCCTCGTGATTACCGTGGCGTGCCTTGCGCTCGGTGGTGCCCTGGGATTCCTGTTCGCCACAAGTGTGAGTCGCGACATTTCCGCTATGGTCCAGGCCGCCCTGGAGATTGGCCGGGGAAAGTTGAATACCCGTCTGCCGGTGAAGAGAGGGGATGAGTTGGGGATACTGGCGGACGCAATCAACACGATGGCCTTGGGCCTCAGCGCCACGACGGTCTCCAAGCGATATGTTGAGAACATCGTCCGATCCATGGGGGATGCGTTGATCGTGGCGGATGCCGATGGAAGAATCCGGACGGTGAATGAAGCAACCCTTCGTCTCTTCGGATGTGAGGAGAAGGAACTTCTTGGTGAGCATGTCGGGCGCATATTTGGAGACGACTCGATCACGAAAGCACTAGTAGATGATCTGATGAAGTCCGGGATGAGTGACAATGCCGAGATGACGTTCGTGGCACGAGGAGGGCGGAAAATAGCGGTGTCGATATCGGGTTCGGTGATGCGGCATGAAGGGGGCGAGGTGCAGGGGATCGTCTGCGTGGCGAAGGACATCACCGAGCGCAAGCGGACAGAGGAGGCACTGCGCGAAAGCGAAGCGCGCAAGAGGGCCGTAATCGAGGCGGCCCTGGATTGCATCATCACCATCGATCACGAGGGGAGGATTACCGAGTTCAACGCCGCGGCGGAGAGGACGTTTGGGTACGCCCGTGCGGAGGTGATGGGAAGGCTGATGGCCGAGATAATCATTCCTCCTTCCTTCCGGGAGAAGCATCGCCGCGGTCTGGCGCACTATCTGTCGACAGGCGAAGCCCCCGTCCTTGGGAAGCGGCTCGAACTGTCCGCGCTGCGTGCCGATGGCACTGAGTTTCCCGTCGAGCTAGCCATCACCCGGATTCCGCTCATGGGGCCACCGATATTCACGGGCTTTCTCCGCGACATCACGGAACGCAAGCAGGAGGAGGCGTTGCAGGCCGCTAACCTCCGCCTCCAGGAGGCCGCGCAGCGGGCCGAGGAGGCGTCGCGCGCCAAGTCGGCGTTCCTGGCCAACATGAGCCACGAACTCCGAACCCCCCTCAACGCCATCCTGGGCTTCGGCCAGGTGCTCGAGCAGCAGATGGCCGGCCCGCTCACCGAGAAGCAGGCCCGCCATGTGGGGCACATCCTGGGGAGCGGCCGGCACCTGCTGGCCCTGATCGACGACATCCTGGACCTCGCCAAGGTGGAGGCGGGGAAGATCGAGCTCCACCCGGAGCCGGTCGCCCTCCTCGACGCCGTGCGGGCGGCCCTGACCGACATCCGGCCCCAGGCCGAGGCGAAAGGCGTCCAGCTGCACCTGGCGCTGGACGGGGTCCCGTCGCTTCTCACCGCCGACCCGGTTCGCTTCACGCAGATCCTCCACAATCTGTTGTCGAACGCCGTCAAGTTCACGCCCGCCGGGGGGAGGATCACCCTGGCCGCCCGGGCGGACGCGGAGGCCCTCGAGTTCAGCGTGGCCGATACGGGGATCGGGATCCGGGCCGAGGACCTGCCGAGACTCTTCCAGCCCTTCACCCAGCTCGAGCCAGCCGCCACGAAGGAGCACCAGGGGACCGGCCTCGGCCTCGCCCTGACGAAGCGGCTCGTGGACCTCCACGGGGGGCGGATCTGGGCCGAGTCGGCCGGCCAAGGGCGGGGGAGCACCTTCACGGTGCGGCTGCCCCTGGCCCCCGTGAGCGGGAGCAGACCCTGACGGCTGGAGCGGGTCATGTGTTCCGGCTCCCCAGTGTCAACACTATAACGACTCAGTACACACCAGGGGACGGGCCTGGGGCTCTCCCTCACCCGAAGGCTGGTGGAGCTGCACGGGGGGCGGATCCTGGTGGAAAGCGAACTGGGGAAGGGGAGCCAGCCCAAGCCATCGCTGCGCCTCGAGGAGCGCAGCTCGGCGCGCGGCGGGACCTTCACCATCACCAACTCCGGGGTCTACGGGGCCGTGCTTTCCGCCCCCATCATCCATCAGCGGCAGGCCGCCCTCCTGGGGGTGGAGGCGATCCGGAAGGCTCCCGCCGGCGGTGGGGGGGAATTGCCGACCTCGGAATTTCAGCTACCTGCCCGGTGTAGGGTCGGAGCCAAGGGAACTACCGAATGGCGAATAGCGCAACGAGACCGATTTTCCTCTCCGGAATCGCAGGGCGCCTCTGGTCCTACGTGCCGTCAGGGGGGTCTCTGCCGGAAGATGTGTGGAGGAAGAGGCACCGCTTCCTGTTGGGGCTGACCTGGTTCCACGCGGTCATCATCGCCCTTGCGGGGCCCCTGCTGGGCTACAACTGGGACCTCAGCCTTGGGGCATTCTTCCGTGAAGGGACGATACTCCACACAGTCCTGGAGGGGCTGATCGTGGCCTTCTTTGCGGCCTGGGGGGGCTGGAGGGGAGCCGGCCGCACGTTCCAGGCGACGGCCGTCGGCTTCGGACTGATGAGCGCGTCCGCGATCCTCGTCCACCTCTCGGGCGGCTACATCGAGTTCCACTTCCACTTCTTCGTCATGCTCACCTTCCTGGCCCTCCTCCAGGATTGGGTTCCCTACCTCCTGGCCATCGTCTATGTCGCCCTGCATCACGGCATTGTGGGCGTGCTGTGGCCCGCGGAGGTGTACAACCACACTGCGGCCTTCAATGCGCCATGGACCTGGGCCGGTATCCACGCCTTCTTCGTCCTGTGGGCCGCTGTCGGGAGCATCATCGCCTGGCGGTTCAATGAGACGGCCTTCGCCCGGACTCGATTGATCCTGAACTCGGCGGGTGACGGCATCTACGGCCTGGACCGGCAAGGGAAAGTGACCTTCATCAACCCCACGGCCGCCGCGATGCTCGGGATGAAGCCGAGCGACATCGCCGGCAAGCACATGCGCGAGATCGTGCACCACACGAGGGGGGACGGGTCCCTCTTCCCGGACGATCTGTCCCCGGTCCTCGCGCCCCTCGATGGGGGGAGCGCTCGCCAAGGGACAGGTGAGACCTTCGGGCGAAAGGACGATGTGGGGTTTCCAGTGGATTACGTCAGTACCCCCATCATCGAACGCGGCCAGGTGACAGGCGCGGTCGTGACCTTCAGGGATATCACGGCGCGCAAGCGGGCGGAGGAGGCGTTGCAGGCCGCCAACCTCCGGCTCCAGGAGGCCGCGCAGCGGGCCGAGCAGGCCTCCCGCGCTAAGTCGGAGTTCCTGGCCAACATGAGCCACGAACTCCGAACCCCGCTCAACGCCATTATCGGATTCTCCCAGGTCCTTGAGAATCGCCTCCACGGGGAGCTGAACTCGAAACAAACCCGCTTCGTGCACAACATCCATACGAGCGGGAGCCATCTTCTCCGACTCATCAACGACATCCTGGACCTCTCCAAGGTCGAGGCCGGAGAGATGGTTCTGCGGCTTGAGCCCTTCAGCGTCGCGGCCGCCCTCGGGGATGTGCACACCGTCATGAAACCTCTGGCGGCCGAGAAAAACCTGGAGCTCGCGGCGACGGTGGAGCCGGACGTGGAGCTCCTCACCGCGGACCCGACGCGGTTCAAGCAGATTCTCTACAACCTTTTGACCAACGCGGTGAAGTTCACCCCGGAGGGAGGGCAGGTCCGCGTGACCGTCCGCCGGGTGGGCAGCCCCCCGGCCGACTACCCCCCGATGCCGCTGCCGCCAGCGGCTCCGGAGCCGGCCCCGTACCTCGAGGTGGCCGTCACCGACAGCGGGATCGGGATCGCCCCGAAGGACCAGGAGCGGATCTTCGAGGACTTCCAGCAGCTGGAGTCTTCGTTGGCGCGCCGGCACCAGGGGACGGGCCTGGGCCTCTCCCTCACCCGGAAGCTGGTGGAGATGCACGGGGGGCGGATCTGGGTGGAAAGCGAACTCGGGAAGGGGAGCACGTTCCGCTTCGTGCTGCCGCTGGGGGGGCCGCGGCAGGCATCGGCCCCCGCGGAGCCGGCTCCGCAGGAAAGACCGGGGGGAGCGGAGGAGGAAGCCCGCCCCGTCGAGGCCGGGGCCTGACGGGGAGCATCGGGGCAGGGCGCCGGCCCTCGCCGCCTCGCGGCCCCCCCTACTCGAGCGGCGCCTCCATCTTGACCATCACGCTCCCATCCGGCAGGGCCTGCTCCGCCACGACCACCGCACCGAAGAGGCGCCCCCCGGCCGCCGGCGCTCCGCTCGCCCTGCCCCGATGCTCCTGGATCAAGCCCAGCCATCGCTGCGCCTCGAGGACCGCAGCCCGGCGCGCGGCCGGCAGGGCCACGGCAGTGCTGACGATGGTGAAGGGGCGGAGCCCCAGGCCAATGATCTCGACCACGCGCCGGTCGCTGTCCACGGCCTTGGCCGCGAGCTGCGCCACCCCCCGCGCCGCCGGTGGTCCCCCCACGAGCGCCCGCTCCGCCTCCAGCAGGTCGAAGTCCCGCGAGCCCCGGGCCACGTACTGCAACCCGTGAGCATAGAGGTTCCGCAGTGCCTGCGCCTCGGAGAGGATCAGCACGGTCCGGGAGGCGGTGTTGTTGGCCCGGCTCCCCTCGAGAACCCGGCTGCCGGGATCCACCCCCACCGTCATCTGGTGCAGGCCCGGGCTCCGCGGGGTCCAGTCCATCGTCAGGAGGATATCGGAGCGGGGCGGGACGCTGGCAACGGCGAAGGTCTTGAGGGGGGTCCCCTTCTGCCCGGCCACGTCCCAGGCTTGCACGTCAAACGCGCGGGCCTCCGCGTCCCCCAGGTTGCGGACGCGGACCGCCACGGTGACCGCCACCCCCTCCAACAGGCTGGGCCGGGGGAGGACGATGTCCTCCGCAGTGACGGCCAGCTCGGGGCGCGGACCCGGCGCTGACGGTCCCTCCCCCCAGGCGGGAGCGGCGGCCGCCAGCAGGAGGAGGAGAGCCACCGGGAGGCGCAGGACCCGCCGCGCAGGCCCCTCAGGAGCGGGGTTTGGCGAACTCCTTGATGGGCTCAAATTGGTGCGTTCCACTCAGCTCCCCGTTGCGCAGCACGTAGGTGACCCCCCGGGAGAAGTAGTGCCACTGCTCCACCAGGTCGCCGCCGCTCTGGGTCGCCTCCCGACGCTCCGGGAGCCCCATCTGCCGGAGGATGCGACCCCGGTGGGAGTCGGGCCCGTACTCCTGACGGAGCCGGACCACCTCGGGCCAGTCCGGGTGGCTCCGGAGGACCTGATTCACGACGATCTGGGGCTCCTCCTTCAGGCGCTTCGTGAAATCCACCGGCTCCGGCCGGGCGTACCGGACGTGATCGAACCCGTCCCGGTCATAGAAAAAGAGGTAGAGATTATTCCCGAGATGACCCGGCACCACCTCGAGCCGGTACTCCCCCCGTTCATCCGTGAGGACGCGAGCCTCCCGCCGACCCAGCTCCTCGTAGCCGAGCTGGAAGAGGGCGAGCCCGAGATCCCGGCCCACCAGGAGGACCGGGGTGCCGGCCACCGGGCGCGCCTCCGCATCGGTCACCCGGCCGGTGATCACGCGCCGCTCGGCCACGCGGGCCGTCGCGCAGCCGGCGAGAACCACGAGCATACCGACGATGAGTGCGAGTTGTCGCATGCGTGCCTCCCCTGGGGCGGGGGGCCGAGCCCCCGCCCCGGGCACCATAGCAGATCGGGCGGGACGGGAGCAAGCGGGCGGACGGGCCCGCGGGACATTTCCGTTGACAGGGTGCGCAGGAGGCGCTATGTAGAGTGCCTGCGTGCCGAAGTGGTGGAACTGGTAGACACGCCATCTTGAGGGGGTGGTGGGGCAACCCGTGGGGGTTCGAGTCCCCCCTTCGGCACCAGAGGCCTGATTGCAGGGGAGGCCCCGCCTCACGCCGGCGGGGCCGTCGTTTTTTCGCCTTGTCACGGGTGAGAGCGTGTGCTACGAATGGAACATCCGACTCCGCCCGGACAGGCGTGCAGAGATCCTCTTGCCTCCCCTGACGGACCCGCCCCGGGCCCACGTCAGGGGGGTGCGTGAAGGCCCATGATCTCCCCGCGCACCACGCTCCCTGGGATGCTCGATGCTGTCACCCGCGACTACACGAAGGCCTTAAGTCTCCCGATCCTGCTGCACCGCCCGCCGCGGGGCTACAGCCGCCCCCGCCCTGACCGGCAGCTCCATGTCCACCTCCACGCCCTCCCCCTCCGGCCGCTCTGGCTCGAGCTCTGGTCGAAAACCTCGACGGGGCGCCTCCCCGTGGTCCTGGGCCAGCGACTCGCCGAGGGAACCGGCACCGCCTATGCCCCCCCGGGGCGCCTGGCCCAGGGGGTGAGCCTCACCGACGAGGACGGGCGGGCGGTCCTGCACCTGCTCCACAACAACCTGTACGTCCTGTTCGACCTGGCCGCGCAACCTGAGCCGTTGGCCCGCCTGCTCCTCCGCAAGAGCCTGGACCTGGCTCTCCCCCACCTGGAGGCGTGGGTCTGCCAGACGGCGGTCCTCCCCGCGTCGCACCTCACGGTGCTCCTGAACCGACTCCTCCGAGACACGGCCCGGGAGGAGGCGCTCCTCCGGGAGAGCGCCCGCGCCCGAGCGCGGGAGGCCTACGCGGAGCAGCAACGGCGGCGCCTCCGGGAGGAGGCCGGGTTTCTCGAGGAGGAGGTCGGGGCGACGGAGCGCGCGCTGGAGGAGCTCTCCTGCCGCTTCACCAAGGAGACGCGGCACCTGGCCGCGTCTCGGCAGCGGCTGCGGGTCCTGCAGGGGGAGGCGGCGCAATCGGCCCGGGCGGCGGACGACCTGGCGCGGCTCCAGGGGGTGGAAGGGGTCCGGGAGGTCGAGCCGTACGCGGGGGGCGTCCGCGTCCTCACCGCGCCGATCGAGGTGGCGCACGCGGGTGCCCGATACCGTCTCGGCTGCTTCCAGATTGACCTGGCGGAGACGGGGGCGATCACGGTCCGCAACCTGACGGACCCCTTCGGCCTCTACGACCACCCCCACGTGTGGGACGGGCGGCCCTGCCTGGGGAACGTCCGGGAGGGCCTGGCGAAGCTCGTGGCCGAGTACCAGTGGGTCGCCGCCGCCGAGGTTCTGCTCGACTTCCTGCGGACGGTCACCCCGCGGGACTGGTACGTCCCGGTCACCTCCTGGAAGGCGGTCCCGGCGTGATCCCGTCGGCGGCTCCGGCGGTCCTCCGACTCACCGCGGAGGCCTACGCGCGGCTTCGCCTCTACGTCGAGCTCTGCCCCTCGGAGATCGGCGGCCTGGGGGAGGTCCGGCCGGAGGGGGAGGGGCTGCTCGTGACGGACCTGATCCTCCTGGACCAATGCGTCTCACCCTCCGAGACCGAGCTGCAGCCCGAGGCGGTCCTCCGTCTTCTGCACCGGTGCCTGGAGGAGGGCCGGGACCCCGCCGCGCTCCGGCTCTGGTGGCACAGCCACGCGGAGCACGAGGTGGAGTGGAGCGACACCGACGAGGCGACCATCCGGGGCTTCGGGGCCGACTCCCTGGTCTCCCTCGTCACCAACAAGGAGGGGGATCTCCTCTGCCGTTGCGACACCTGGGTACCGCGGCGGAGCACCGTGGACCGGATCCCCGTCCAGCGGCCCGACGAACCGCTTTCGCCGGTCCGGGCCGCGGCCCTGCGGGAGGCGGCGTGGAGCGAGATGGTGGAGAAGGTGTCGGTCATGTCCCGCGTCCTATGCCTGTCTCCCATCGAGGGCCACCAGATCGGCGAGCTGGAGTTCCCCACCCGGCTGGACGAGGCCTGAGGCACCCGTGGACCTGTACCGCCAACAGGACCTGATCGAGCCGGACCAGCTCGACGTCCCCATCACCGTGGTCGGATGCGGCGGCATCGGGTCGTTCGTCGTCCTGGCCCTGGCGAAGATGGGCTGCCGCGCGCTGGCCGCCTACGACGACGACCGGGTGGAGCCGCACAACATCCCGAACCAGGCCTACCGCCTGGGCGATGTAGGGCGCCTCAAGGTGGAGGCGCTGGCGGACTTCGTCCGGGATGTGGCCGGCGTGCCGCTCGAGACCCGAGCGGAACGGGTCCGGGAGCAGCGGCTCCAGGGGGTGGTGGTCACGGCGGTGGATACCATGGCGGACCGTCGCGAGATCTGGCTGCGGGGGATCCGGCACCGGGCGGGGGTGCCGCTTTACCTCGACGCCCGGATGGGGGCCGAAGTCGCCCGGATCCTCACGGTGCGGCCCGCGGACCCGGACGATGTCCGCCGGTACGAGGCCTCGCTCCACGCGGACGAGGAGGCCGTTATCCTCCCCTGCACCGCCCAGGCCATCGTCTACACCGGATTCTCCATCGCCGCCCTGGTGGCGGGCCAGATCAAGAAGTTCCTCACCGGCGAGCCCCTCAAGGGCGAGCTGATCCTGGACCACAAGACCATGACGTTCGTCGCCTGCTAACCCACGGAAAGGGGGGACACCATGCAAGGCACCAAGCTGGGCGTCCGGGAACCGATCGCCGTCAAGGTCGTCATGCTCGGCAAGAGCACCCAGGAGCTGGTCCGGGACCCCGGCACCACCCTCGGGGACATCCTGGCTGAGCAGGGCGTGGCCGGCCAGATGGAGGCGCGGGTCAATGGAGAGACCGCGAAGCTCTCCCGGCCCCTCGCCGACCGGGACGTGGTCCTCCTGGTCCCGAAGATCCGGGGCGGCGCTGTTTCACTTGCGCCTCACCATTCGCTACTTCGGGCACGCGGACGACGTATATCTTTTTCCCGATGCCCTCGACCACGACTTGCTGGCGCTGATTCAAATGGGCCAACCACGCACCTTGAAGGCGGAAGAACAGGCGATGTTCCACGCCATCC
>JAKEHP010000284.1 GCA_022614955.1 Candidatus Methylomirabilota bacterium | reverse complement strand
TCGGTTGAGCCGCTCCAGTAAGACTACGAGAAGGGCGTCCGGGGTCTCCTTCAGGCCGAAGGCGATCCGGTCCCCAGGCCGCAGGTTCCCGAAGAGCTGCGTCGAGGCCGCGAGGAACGGCATGGCCATCGCCTCCTCCATCAGCCCGGAGAGTGGGTCGTGGTGGATGATGATCACCGGACGGGTCGGGTGCAAACCGGAAGGCGGGGGGAGGATTTCCACGATCACCCCGGTTCCCCGGTAGTCAGCCTGGGGTTCGATCGTGAGCCGGGGGACGAGAGGCCAGAGCAGCGCCGCGCCTGTGATCAGGCTGCTCAGGAGGGCGACCGCCAGCACGGCCCCCGCGCGGGCCTGTTCGCTGCGGGCCAACCGCTCCGGTCCGCCGCCGGGCGGAGAGGCGGGCGAGTGCTGCACGTCAGTGCCCCCATTCTGCCAGATCATCGGTCCACCGGGTAGCCATGCTTCACCCAGGCCGGGAATCCGTCCTCCATGATGCTCAGGTTCCGGTAGCCCTGGTCCCTGAGGAACCGGTGGGCGGCCCGGACCTCCTCGGAGGGGCAGGCGCAGTAGAGGATCACGTGACCCGTCCGCGGCACCTCGGCGTAGCGTCGGCGGAGTTCGCGGAGAGGGACGGAGCGGGCACCCGGCAACCGCCCCTGTCCGAATTCCTCGGCGGGACGGAGGTCAATGAAGATCAGGCGGGCGCCGGCGTCGAGGAGGCGCTTGGCGTGCTCCGCCGGAAAGCCCATATACCCCGCCCCCGTCTCATGGCCGGCGTTCGCGGAGAGCGCGGCCAAGACGCCCCCCAGCGCAATCAGCAGGAGCCAGCCCCGCCCCCGCCTCACCGGCTTGCCTCCTTCCGGAGCGCCACGACCACGAGCCGGTTGCCGTCTGCCTTCAGCGTGAACGCGATCCGGTCGCCGGGGCTCAGCCCACGCGGGAGCTTCGAGTCGCTCAGGGGAAAGCCCATGGTCATCGCGCTCATCAGCCCGGGAATCTCTTCGTGCGTGACGAGGATCAGGTTCTGCTCTGCTACTAGTCCCCGGTAGATGCCCTTGGCTGACCAGGTTCCCTCTCCCGCCCCGGGGGCGACCACCGCCTGCCGGGCCGCTCGCAGCTCGCGGCCCAGGCGCGCGTTCTCCTGGCTCCACCAGTGGTAGCCGAGGAGAAAGCCGGCGGCGAGGGCAACGTTGACCAGAATTACCACCTTGTAGAGGCGCATGGATGTCAGTGGACGTGCTCGTCCGGGGCCGGCGCCCGAGGCACTTCCTTGTCGAGGCGCTCGATCTCCGCAAGCAGGCGCGAGAGTTCATCCCAGCCGGGCCGCTCCGGGGGGATCCAGCGGGCGCGGATGTAGCCCTGCCGGTCCACGAGGAACTCCATGTGCGCCGGGACCGCCGGGAGGCCCTCCGCGGCCAGCGTCCGGCGGAAGACGGTGTACGTTGCGACGATCTCCTCGCTCCCCTCCGCCGCCACCGGGAAGGTCACCGCCCGGGACCCGAGCTTCCGGTAGATCCAGGCGGCATCGCGCATGGGGACCGCTACCGTCCGGGCCCCCGCGCGGGCGATCTTCTCCGCAGCGGCATCGAGCTGCTCGAGGCGCGGGATCGAGCGCGGGAGAGTGAAGAGGACCAGGTGGACGATGGCCCGGCCGCGGTAATCTTTGAGGGCCTGTCCCGTTCCGACGCCGGTCCCGAACGCGAAATCCGGCGCCGCGAACCAGGGGGTCGGCTCCGCGAGCGGCGTGAGCGCCCTCGCCTGCTCCGCGGCGGCCAGGGAGCGCAGGAAGTTGATCAGGTCCCACCGGTCCTGTTCCGTCAGGTGCCCCTGGAATCCGGGCATCAGCGTCCCCGGGATCCCGTGGCTGAGCCACCAGAACAGATCGCCGGCAGTGTGGAGGGCGGTGTGCGCAGCGGTCAGGTCCGCCCGGGTGGAGGCGACTCCCCGGATGACCGGACCATCCCCGTAGCCGGCCTCGCCGTGGCAGCCCGCGCAGTTCAGCTGGTAGAGGCGGGCGCCGCTCGCGATCGAGATGGCCTGGTAAGGGATCGGCGTCCGGACGTAGGTCGTCGGGAAGGCGTCCACGGCGAGGTAGGTGAAGGGCACCGGGATCACGCCGGCCCAGAGGGCGAGCCCGGCGCCGATGGCCCACGGGCGGTGCCGTCCTCTGACAGTGGCGCAGCCGAGCGCTGCGGCGCCCAGCAGCGCCCCCGCGACCCCAGCCCCGATCGCGAGGCGAACGCCCGGGACGTCCTTGTTGGCGTCCCAGCTCAGGCGGAAGGCGAACGGCCAGGTGGGCTGGTCGTGCAACGCGGGGGGCGTGATCCCCAGGGCCCCGACGACCAGGAGGACTGCCGCCCCCAGGGAGGCTTCGGCGACCGCGGTCCGGGTGAGCCGGCGCAGGATCGCGATCCGGGACCCGCCGCCCACCCCGTCGGGCGGAGCGAGGAGGGCGGGCTTCAGGCGCAGGAGATTCCAGGCGGCAAGCCCAATCAGGGGCAGGAGGAGCCCGAGCTTCACGAGAAGGAGGCGCCCGTAGGGAGTCCCGAGCAGCGGCGGGATCCCGCCGACCAGGATCCAGCCATTCACGGTGCCGGTCAGGGTGAGGACCGAGACGCTGACGAGCCCGAGGAGGGAGAAGCGTCGGGTCGCTTCCTGAGCGACGGCCGTCCAGGAGGCGTCCGGGGAGCGTCGGGCCCACGCAAGCAGGACCGCAAGGGGGCAGAGGCCCCCGAGCCAGACCCCCGCGGCGAGCAGGTGAACGGCGTCGGCCGCCAGGTGCGTGAGGCGGGCGCTGCCCTCCGTCGCGGCCGCATGCCCCGCCCAGGCCAGGGCGGAGGCCAGTCCCCCGGCCAGGAGCACCCCTTCGAGGCGGACGGCGGTCCAGTCCCGCTCATCCTGCTCGCGCTCCCGGAAGAAGAGGAACCACGCCAGGAGCGCGATGAGGGCGAGCCGGACCTCCCAGACCCGCCCGAAGTGCGTCCCGGTCAGGATGGTCCCGACCGTCTTGAGGGTGAGCGCCTGGCCGAGTGGCAGCCCGCTCGCGACGGTGGCCTGGAGCCCGAGCCACGCGAGGGCGGACGCGAAGGCGATCAGGAGGCTCCACTCCGCCAGCACTAGGAGGAGCCGGTCGAACCGCTCAAAGTCCAGGGCCCGCTCCGCGCCGCCCTTCCGGAACGCCGGGCGGCCGACGAGGAGCAGAAAGGCGAAGGCCCCGATCAGGAGCGTCAGCGACCCCAGGTGGACGAACCGGACGGCGATCGTCAGAGCCGTCACGGGCTGCCCCGCAGGGAGAACGGGAACTGATCCTCGACGACGTGGCCGTCCACCGAGAGGACCCGGAACTTGACAGTGTAGGTGCCGGGCACGAGGGGGGGGACCCCGACCGAGAGCCTCGTCGGGTCGTCCGGGCCGACCTGGGCGTCGCCCAGGTCCACCTGTTTCCCGTCCCGGTCCCAGACCGAGACCTGGGAGAACTGGGGCTCCAGGCGCTCGTTGAACCAGAGCTGAACCCGGGCGGGTGCGCGCAGGAGCACCGCCCGGCGGGCGGGCGCCGCCTTGACCAGGTACGCATGGGGCACCCCGACAGCAGGGCTCACGACGAGCAGCGCGAGGAGGATCGGCAGGATCCGCCGCATCCGCATCGGGTCACCTCCGGGGAGAGCATCCCGTCTTCAGCCCCGGCACCTGTTTCCTATCGCGCTCCTGACTGCACCCCCACATCCGCGGCGACCGGGAGGAACGCGTACGTGACCTCGAACTCCCGCGTCTGCTCGGGGAGGTCCGGTAGGAGCATGTACTCGGAACGGAACTCCTCGCTCCCACCGGCCGGGAGCGTCACCGGCAGGAGGAGGGGGCACTGGAGGAGGGCGAGGTGGTGCGCCTGGGGCTCGGGCTCGATCCGATGGCGAACCCTGGCGGTCACCGCCCGGGCGGAGAGGTTCGTCACGCGGACGGTCACCCACATCCGATCCCCGCGTCGCAGCCGGGACTCCTCGGGGCTCACCGTCACCCGGACGGGCATCGCCTCCCCGGTGGCCGCGCCGAACCGGACCCGGACGCCCCCGGCCCAGTTGAGGAAGATCCGCCAGGCACGATCCTCCCGGACCAACTCGACCGTTTCCTCCGCGTCGAGCATGGGGATCCGCCCCGCCCGGTGCAGGTCGGCGAGACCCTCCGTGACCTGCCGCCGCTCGGTCGCCGAGAGGGTATTGAGGCGCTCCTCGTCCCAGTTGTGAAGGAGCGTCGCGATCTCCGGCGCGTTGGCGTTGGGAAGTCGGAGTTTGAGCCGGACGGTGGCCCGCTCGCCCCTCACGGTGGCCTCCGCGGTGTTCCCCTCGATGAACGCGGCGAGCCGCTGGGCCACCTCGAGAGCGAACCCGGTCGGCCCGTCCCGCTCCTGGGCAAACATCCGTTCTCCCTTCACCCGCCGATCCTCGGCCGAGAGCAGGCGATAGGTCGCCGCCAGGTCGCCGGCGTAGAGCGCCCGGGCATAGTCCAGCGCGACGACCTCGGGCCTCGGCTCCCCGGCGCAGCCCCAGGCGGCGAGGAGGCCTGCGAGCACGACGGCACGCGGCCCCAGCGACCGGACCGTCCCGTTCGGGGTCTCGAGGGTCAGTTCACCTTCCAGTAAGCACGGCATCTCTCCTCCCTGATGTGGTGAGCGGCCCAGCCGCCCCCACAGCCGCGGCTCTGCCCCGGGACAGCCTCGCCCGCGGGCGCGGGGAGGGCCGCGGCGGGGATCGCGAAGGGCGGATGGCCGGTCCCTCGGGTGCGGGCGGACCCTCCGACAGGGGAGCCCCGCTCCCATCAGCGGAGCGGCGGGGGGGTCTACGACCAGGCGGAGGCCAGGGGGTGGGGCGGGGCGCGTGGAGCGTACGGGGCACCTGGGGACGGGAGGGCAACGGCTTCGGGAAGGACGGCCTTCAGGGTCTCGGCTGTTTCCGGAGGGGCAAGGGTGGGGGGGTCCACCTGGACCGCTGGGGACTGCTGGCTCTGGACGAGGTGGGGGCAGGCCGGACGGCCGGCATTTCCGTCGCCGATGTGGTGGACGAGATGCGGCCCCAGCATGACGAGATAGAGGAGCAGGAAGCCGAGCGTGAGGGTGCCCAGCAGGGGGAGTCGGCAAGGCGCGTGCAATCCTGGGAACCGGTGCTCCATCACGGCGCTATTGTACCTGATTTCGCATTGGCGGGAATCCCTCCGCCCTTCCCGCCTCAGGTGACAACGCCTCCCCCTTGTGCTACCTCTTAGGGCGTCGCTCCGCGTGCAGCGGGATTGGCCCCCGGTGACGCAAGGGGCCAGGCAGATCTCTACCGTGAGGTGGCGGATGGCCCGTCGAAATCCGTCCGACCGGGCCCGGAGGGGACGGGCCAGCGGGGGCAAGGGATCCAGGACGGGGAGGCGTCCGGGGCCGGGAAGGAGGCAAGCGCCGCGGGTGAACGAAAGCCCACCGATGGCTCCCCCGGCAGCGGGTGTGCCCCCGCCGGAGTCCCACCGCCGGCCTGCGGTGCCCGACGAGGAGATCGTCAGGCGGCTGAACGAGTTGCTGGAGGCGGAACGGGCGGGGGTGGAGGCGGCTGCCGCCCTGAGGAAAAGCGAGGCGGGCGGCTTGACCGAAGCCGACACGAAGAAGTTTGGCGACGATGAAGCCTGGGCGTGCGCCGGCCTGCATCGAGCCATCCTGCAGTACGGAGGGGTTCCGTCAGATCGAACTGGGGACTTCGGCCGGAAGGTAGCTGCGCTGCAGAGCGAGGGGGAGCGGTTGAGCCTCATGGCTCGGGGTCAGGCCTGGGTGGTGAAGCGGCTCGACGCGTTGCTGGCGATGCCCCTCGACCAGGAAACCCGGGCCTTCCTCGCGGAGATGCGCGAGCAGCACCTGGAGAACATCGAGGCGTGCAACCGCCGAGCCGACGAGCTGGAGGCTCCCCCAAGCCCTCCGTATCGTCCGTTAGCCCTGGCGCGGCTGCGCGAAGCGCACGACCGGTTGTACTTTGGCCGGTGGCGGGCACCTGGTGCCACAGACCGGGATCTCCAACGGACGTATGCCCAGCTCGGTCGCTACCTCGGTGCTCTGGCCGACGAGGTCCAACGGTCCCGGTCCCTTGAGGCCAGGCGATCTCTCACCAAGGCGCGCAGAGCCTATGCCAAGGCCGATCCGCAGGTCCACGGGGAGGGGGCGATCCGGAGTTTGGACAATACCCTCTCCTTTGCCCACAGCGCTCTGAACGGTCTCCTCAGTCTGTACCGCATGCCGACGCACAATCCTGCGGATTTCGAGTCATCCTACGACGTTGTCGGGCTCCCCTTCCGGGACGTGATCTGACTTTCTCCGCGCCAGATTTCTTCCCGACTCGCCGACCGCGGCGCTCCGGTCTCGCTTCGTTTCCCGGATCACGTGTAAGAGGAGCGCGCACGTGTGCGGAGGAGCTCGACAACTCCATTCCGGCGCGGCGTTGACGGGCCTCTGCCCTTCGGCTAGAGTGCGTGGAGGGACGTCGCGGGGGATCCAGCCGCGCCGCTGTCGCGCTCCCCCGAGGCCAGCCCGGCCGTCCAATGAGCACCCTCTACCGAGATCTCGCTGACCTTCTCTCCCGCCAGGTGGCGGTGGCGGTGGCGACCGTCATCGCTTCCCGCGGCTCCACCCCCCGCGAGGTGGGAGCGAAGATGGTCATCCTTGACGAGGGGCGGATCCTCGGGACCGTGGGGGGTGGGTGCGGGGAGGCCCAGGTCCTCTGGGATGGGGTGCGGGTTCTGCGGGAGGGTCGGCCGCGCCTGACGGAAGTGGACCTCACGGGGGTAATTGATGACGAGAGCCCGACGAACTGCGGCGGGATCATGGAGATCTTCATTGACCGGCTGAGCGCAGCGGAGCGCCCGCCGGTGGGCCTGCCCGCTGCCGAGGCGGTGGCCTCGGCCCGGGATGCCCTTGTCGCCCG
>JAKEHP010000283.1 GCA_022614955.1 Candidatus Methylomirabilota bacterium | reverse complement strand
TCGCCGATGCGGCTGACGATGGTCCCGCTCATCGCTACCCGGATCCCCGCCTCCCGCAGGACAGCCTCCACCAGGTAGGCGGTGGTGGTCTTCCCCTCCGTGCCGGTGATCCCGATCAGGGTGAGCCGCTCCGACGGGCGCCGGTAGAACCGGCTTGAGATCAGCGCGAGGGCGTGGCGGGCGTCGGGGACCTCTGCAAGCGCGAGCGGGTCGGGGACCGGGACGGCCTTCTCCACCACCACCGCCACGGCGCCCCGTCGGAGCGCGTCGCCGATATAGCGGTGCCCGTCATCCTTGAAGCCCTGGATGCAGACGAAGCAGTAGCCCTCCCGGATGTCCCGGGAGTCGTAGGCCACCCCCTGGACGGGGACGGCGCCCCCGCGCCGGATGAGGGCCCCCGGGCAGTCCGCCAGCAGGGCCTCCAGGGTCCACGGTTCTTGCATCCGCCCGGTCCCCGCCTCCTATCGCACCCGCGCCCGGCTCCCGGGAGCAGCCGGCGCCTCCACGGCCCACTCGACCCACGTCTCCCCGCCAGGAACCACCGTCACGGCCTGCTCTCGCAGGCCGAGCGCGTCATGCCACAACAGGAGACGATGAACCCCCGCCCGCACTCCCGCGATCCAGAACCGCCCGGCGCTGTCCGTAATGGCGGCTGGCCCCCCGGTGACCACGATCCCCGCGCGCATCCAGGGATGCCCCACGTCGCAACGGATCCGCAGGAAGCCGGACGGACCCACCGCGGCGAGCGTCTCCTCCCGGAAGATGGGCAGGGCGACGTGGAACCGGGTGGCGCCCCGCTCGTCAATGGCGTGGGCCGAGTGCAGGATCCGGTCGCTATTGCGGATGGACAGGAGGGCGCCGGGGGGCAACACCTGGAGCGCCGGCGCGAAGCGGCACCCAAGGTTGTCGAGTGTCGGCGCGGCGGCAGACGGCGGCCCCGGCAGATCCGGCAGCAGGACCGCAGCCTCCGCCAGCCCCCCCTCCTGGTCCACCTGGAAAGCTCGGACCGCCTGTGCCGCCCCGCAGGTCCCCCGGTCCTTTGCCACCGCCACCTCGACCGCCTCCGGGACGCGCCCCGCGATGCGGACGCGGCCAGCGAGGACTCCCACCCCCTCCTCCGCCCCGGCCCAGCCGCCCAGGGGCGCCAGGAGGGCGGCCACCAGGACGGCGCGGCCTAGAGACGCCCCCAGAGCCATTGGGGCGTGAGGGCGATGAGGTACCCGTTCAGGATCGCGATGTAGTTGGTGTAGAGGAGCACCCCGACGATGACCAGGAAGATCCCCGCCGCCACCTCCACCACGCGCAGGTACGTCCGGAACCGCCCGTAGAAGCCCAGGAACGCATCCAGGGCCAGGGCGCTCGCGAAGAAGGGGATCCCGAGCCCCAGCGAGTAGGCCCCCAACAGTAAGACACCTGTCCCGGCCGTCTCAGCCGTCCCAGCCAGGAAGAGGATGGCCCCCAGGATGGGGCCCACGCAGGGGATCCAGCCGGCCCCGAAGGCGATCCCCACCAGCGCCGACCCCAGGTAGCCCGCCGGGCGGGCCGGGACGGGCAGGTGCCACTCCCGCATCAGAACCGGGATCTTGAAGAGACCGGTCACGTACAGGCCGAACAGGACGATGAGGATCCCGCCCCCCTTCCGGATCCAGTCCATGGATTCGGCGAAGACCTGCCCCAGCAGGCTGAAGGAGGCCCCCAGCGCCATGAAGACCAGGGAGAAGCCGGCGATGAAGCAGGCAGCGTTCAGGAGGAGCCCCCGGCGGGTCCGGGTCTCCCGCTGCCGGGCCTGAAGATCGGTGAAGGAGACCCCGGCCAAATACGAGAGGTACGAGGGGACGAGGGGGAGGACGCAGGGGGAGAGGAAGGAGAAGAGGCCCGCCCCGAGCGCCACGAGGAAAGACAGGTTGCTTGCCGCCGCCATCGCGGTTTCCTACCGGGCCGTCAGGGCCCGGACAAGGTGCTTCGCCTCCGCGCTATCCCACTCCCGGGCGCCGATGGCCCGGCCCACGACCATCCCATGCCGGTCGAGAAGGTAGGTGATGGGGAGGGAGAAGGCCCGGAACAGGCGGACGACCTGGCCCTCCTCATCCAGCAGGATCGGGAAGGTCAGGCGGAGTTCCTTGACGAATGGCTCTACCTGCTCGGCCGTCTCGGCGAAGTTGACCGCCAGGATGGTGAAGCCGTCGCTCTTCATCTCCTGGTAGAGCCGCTCCATGGCCGGCATCTCCGCCCGGCACGGCGGACACCAGGTGGCCCAGAAGTTGATGAGAACCACCTGCCCCCTGAACTCGGCCAGGCGCCGGGGCTTTCCCGTGAGGTCCCGCAGGGTGAAGTCGGGGGCCTCCGCCTCTTTAACTGGGGGCAGGACGCCCATGGCGTCCAGGAGAGGGCCGAGATCCGGTCCCGCCGCTTGGGCGGCGCTGCCGACGAGGAGCCAGGCCAGGGCGAGCAGGCCAAGAAGAACAACCCGCCAGCGCCTCCACGTCCCTGCGGTCAATTGATCCTCCCCTTTCGCCCCGGGAATGCACACAGCGCCATAGAAAAGAATTCTAGCATACCCGCTCGCGCCGCGTCAGCATCGGCCAGGACGGAGAGGAACACCGAGGCAACCTTCAGGGGCGGCGCCGGGGGAAGAGGCGGCCCAGGCGACCCAGGAAGCCTCGAGTCCGGGGCAGGACGACGCAGCCGGCAATCGTGCGCAGCAGGTCCTCCGGCCGCAGGCCCCCGACCTGGTAGCGGACCCGGACCTCGCCGGTCCGCTCCGAGGCCTCCACGGCCAGCACCCCCGACCGCCCTGACAGGGCGGCGCGCACGTTGGCCGCTCAGAGGCCGCAGAGAAACCCGGTTACGGCGAACCGGGCCTCCCGCTCGCCCGCCCCCTCCGGGGTATCCCGCACGAGCCGGACAGTGACGTCCGCCACGAGGTTGCGCCACTGGATCATGTGGACCGCGGGACGAGCGGCGCGTAACCCCCCTGCCGCCCGAATGGACTCCGCCGGCCCCCGTCCCTGAGCTCGAGCAGGTCCCGGAAGCCGGCCGTCGTGAGGAGGCCCAGAGGATCCCGGTTCGTCACGGCCCACCGGGCGCGGGCATCATACGCGGGGCGCTGGGGACCCCGCAAGGCCCGCATCGCCGCGGCGGGCGCGGAGGGGGAGTGCCAGGGCCACCGCCCCCAGGATGACGCCGGCAATGGCGATCCAGGTCGGCACAAGACCCACCCGGTCGCCTACCAGGCCCCACAGGACGGGGGCCACGGCCCCAGCGCCCAGGTAGATGGTGTAGTAGAGGCCGTAGACCCGGGACCGGTGTCCCGCGGCCGTGAGCTCCGCCACCGTGGCGTACAACACCGAGGACGTCCCGTTCAGCACCACCCCAAATGGGGGGAGCAGGAGGGGAAGCCAGGTGGTTGGCAGGAAGAGGAGGCTGAGGATCCCCACCCCCGTGAGCGCCTCGGTCACGGCCACCATGCCCGCCACCCCGACCCGCTCGGCGAGTACGCCGCAGGCAAATTTGCCGAAGGCGCCCCCCGCGAACAGGAGCATGAGGGCAACCCCCACCTCGCCGGCCGACAGGCCCTTCCCCGCCAGCAGGAACGGGAGAAACGTGAGGACAGCCGTGCGGGTCGCGTCGTCCACCATGCCGACGGCAGCCAGGGCGGTGAACCGGCGGCGGTCCGTCACCCCCCAACCCCGGACCCGCTCGCGGCCCACACGGCGGCCGCCCCCAGTGGGGAAGGGGCGGGACGAACGGGACGCGAGGAGCAGCAGGGCGACCGCGAACAGACCGCCCGCTGCCAATCCCAGGAGGGCCCCCCGCCAGCCGAACCGGACCGCCAGCAGGCCCGCCACCGCCGGGAGGAGGATCTTCCCCAGGTCGCCGAAGAAATTGTAGGTGCCGAGCGCCCGCCGCCACCCGCCCGCCTCATACGCGGTCGCGACGAGCGCGGAGGCGAGCGGGTGCTGCACGCCGGAGGCCGTCCCGCCAACGGCGAGCGCCCCCAGGAGGGGAGCGTAGGCCGCCGCCCACCCCACCAGGAGGAAACTGCCGCTGAGCGCTGCGGTCCCACTGAGCAGCACGGGCAGCTCCCCCACCACCTCCGCCAGCAACCCCGCGGGGATCTGGAACAGGCTGAGGGCCGCCGAGTAGGTGGTCTTCATCAGGCCCACCTGGGCGAAGGAGAGGCCGAGCTCCGCTGCCATGAGGGGGAAGAGGACGTACAGCGAGTTCAGGAACCCGTCGTGCAGGAGGTGGATGGCGCAGGCGGTCAGGAGGATCCGTCCCCGGCCGGGGGCGGACGGGGCGGGTGGAGGCGGGGCGGACACGGCTACCAGTTGTGGCGGGTGAAGGCGAATAGGGTCACGATCCGATCGGTGGTCTCCCGCAGCCGGTAGGAAAGGGTCCGACAGAAGACGAGCAGGAGCTGGCTCGCCAGCGCCTCGTCCTTCAGCAGATCCAGGAAGGCACTCTTCCGGATGACCAGCAGGCGGCAGTCGGTGTGGGCGATGGCCGTGGCCGAGCGGGGTGCCTCATCCAAGAGGGCCATCTCGCCGAAGTGCCCCCCCTCCTCCAGGAAGGCCATGGCCTCCTCGCCTCCCTTCGGGATCAGCTTGCTGATCCGGACCGTCCCCCCCAGGACCGCGTAGAGGGCATCCCCCAC
>JAKEHP010000282.1 GCA_022614955.1 Candidatus Methylomirabilota bacterium | reverse complement strand
GCGGTGATCATGTTGGCGTACTCCGCCATGAAGAACATGGCGAACTTCATGGAGGAGTACTCGGTGTGGAACCCCGCCACCAGCTCCGTCTCGGCCTCCGGCAGGTCGAAGGGGGCCCGGTTCAGCTCGGCGTTGGCGCTCACCAGGAACAGGGCGAAGCCGAGCGGCTGGGCGAAGAGGTTCCAGCGGGGGATCACCCCGAACCAGGTGCCCGCCTGCGCGTTCACGATGTCCACGAGGCTCAGCGACTGACTCAGCATCAGGACCCCGACCACGGAGAGCCCCAGGGACATCTCGTACGAGACCATCTGGGCCGCGGAGCGCAACCCGCCCAGCAGGGAGTACTTGCTGTTGGAGGCCCAGCCCCCCAGGACGATCCCGTACACCCCCATGGAGGTGACGGCGAAGACGTACAGGATCCCGATGTTGATGTCGGTGATGACCAGGTCAATGGTCCGGCCGAAGAGGCGGACGGTGTCGCCGAAGGGGATAACGGCGAAGCTGATGAGGGCCGGGATCATGCTGAGGATAGGCGCCAGGAGGAAAATGGCCCGGTCGGCCCCGGCCGGCACCAGGTCCTCCTTGAAGAAGAGCTTGATGCCGTCGGCGACGGGCTGGAGTAACCCGAAGGGGCCGACCCGGGAGGGGCCCCAGCGGACCTGGAGATCCCCGATGATCTTCCGCTCCGCCCAGGTCAGGTAGGCCACCGTCAGGAGCAGGAGGCCGAAGACCACGACGATCTTGACCAGGCTGACCAGCAGGAACTCGGTCATGGCGCATCCGCCGGCAGGGCCACCCCCGCCTCGGGAACCGCCGGCAGCTCGCCCGGGAGGCTCGCCCCCAGGGCCGCGGCCACCTCGGGCCAGACCTCCAGGGGCGAGGCTGGCGGGAACGGCTTCCCCCACGCGAGGGCCAGTTCCCGGAGGATCTCCCCGAGCGGCGGGACTACTCCCTCCGGCTCCACCACTCTCCCGATGCGCTGGAGGCGGCCGGCGAAGTTGACGAAGGATCCCTCCTTCTCACTCGCCCCGGGGAGCGGGAAGAGGAGGT
>JAKEHP010000281.1 GCA_022614955.1 Candidatus Methylomirabilota bacterium | reverse complement strand
TTCACCAGCGGGGAGCAGGAAAGCACCGACATGACCACCATGGCGAACAGCCAGACCCGGGACATTGAGACGGCACTGGCCGCCCTGCCGCCCCGGGACGCCAAGGTGCTCCGGCTCTATTTCGGCCTCGACGACGGCAACAGCCGGACCCTCGAGGAGATCGGCCGGATGATGGGGGTCACCCGCGAGCGGATCCGCCAGCTCCGGGACCGGGCCCTGCTCCGGCTCCGGGAGGGCGAAACCGGCGACCGGCTGCGCGACTTAGTCGCCTGACGGTGACCGGGCTCCACTGAACGGCCCCCGGACGGTGTGTCCGGGGGCCTTCTTGTTGCCGTGGTTGCGCGGTGTGCTAGGCGAGCCCTTCCCGCAGGAACTGCCGCAGCACCCGCTGCAGGATCCCGCCGTGCCGATAATAGTCCAGCTCGACCGCCGAGTTGAGGCGGACGACGGCGGGGAACACGGTTTCCTTGCCCGATTCGTCGCGGGCGGCGACCGTTACCCGGCCGCCCGGGGTGAGCCCCTGGGCGATGCCGGTGATGGTGAAGGTCTCCCGCCCGGTGAGCCCCAGCGATTTCCGATCGCTGCCCGGCTCGTAGGCCAGCGGCAGCACCCCCATGCCCACCAGGTTGCTGCGGTGGATCCGCTCGTAGCTCTCCGCGATGACCGCCTTCACCCCCAGGAGAGCCGGGCCCTTCGCCGCCCAGTCCCGGCTCGAGCCGGTGCCGTACTCCTTGCCGGTGAGGACCACCAGCGGCGTCCCCTCCTGCTGGTAGCGCATCGCCGCGTCATAGATCGAGACGACCTCCCCCGATGGGAAGTGGAGGGTCCAGTTGCCCTCCTTCCCCGGCACCAGGGCGTTGCTGATGCGGACGTTTCCGAACGTCCCCCGCATCATCACCTCGTGGTTGCCCCGGCGGGACCCGAAGGTGTTCCAGTCCACCTGCTCGACCCCGTGCTCCTGGAGGTAGCGGGCCGCCGGGCCGTTCTTGGGGATGGAGCCGGCGGGCGAGATGTGGTCCGTGGTGACCGAGCCTCCCAGGACCGCGAGGGCTCGCGCACCGGCGATGTCCTGGAGCGGTGGCGGGTCCGGCGGCAGGTCGCGGAAGAACGGGGGCTCCTGCACATAGGTGGACCGCTCGTCCCACCGGTACCGGTTCCCCTCCGGCACCTCCAGTTGCCGCCAGGTCTCGTCGCCCTCGAACACCGCCCCGTAGCGCCGCTCGAACAGCTCGGGTCGGAGGGCGTTGGCCATCGCGTCCCGGATCTCCTCGCTGGTGGGCCAGAGGTCCCGCAGGAAGACCGGGTTGCCGTCCCGGCCGGTGCCCAGCGGCTCCTGGGTGAGATCGATATCCACCCGGCCGGCCA
>JAKEHP010000280.1 GCA_022614955.1 Candidatus Methylomirabilota bacterium | reverse complement strand
GGTCACCCCGCGGGAGGCACTGCAGCACCCCCGCTGGAACATGGGGAAGAAGATCACCGTGGACTCGGCCACCCTGATGAACAAGGGGCTGGAGGTCATCGAGGCCCACTGGCTCTTCGGCCTCCCCGTTGACGCCATCCGGGTCCTGATCCACCCCGAGAGCATCGTCCACTCCCTGGTGGAGTACGTGGACGGCTCCCTCCTGGCCCAGCTCAGCATCACCGACATGGGGCTCCCGATCCTGTACGCTCTCACCTACCCGGAGCGGCTTCCCAACCACTTCCCGGCTCTGGACCTCGCCCGCGTGGCCAGCCTCACCTTCGAGGAGGTGGACCACGACCGGTTCCCCTGCCTGGGCTATGCCTACGCCGCGGCCCGGGCCGGGGGGACGGCCCCGGCCGTCCTCAACGCTGCCAACGAGGTGGCCGTCGGGCTCTTCCTCCAGGAGGCGATCCCCTTCACCGCTATCCCCCGCCTCATCGCCGAGGCCCTGGACCGCCACCCCGTCCGCCCGGTGCGGACCGTGGAGGAGGTCCTGGCCGCCGACGGGGAGGTCCGGACCGCGCTCCTGACCCGCTACGCGCGCGCCCAGGCCGCCCACGCGTGAGGATCCCCTGCCCATGACCACCGGGATGATCGTCTCCGCCATCATCACCCTCGGGGTTCTCATCTTCATCCACGAGCTGGGGCACTTCCTGGTGGCCAAGCGCCTCCGCGTCGGCGTCCTGAAGTTCTCCCTGGGATTCGGCAAGCGCCTCTGGGGCTTCCGCCTCGGGGAGACGGAGTACCTGCTCTCGGCCATCCCCCTCGGGGGCTACGTGAAGATGGTGGGGGAGGACCCCCGGGAGGTCCGGGTGGGTGCCGACGGGAACGCCACGGACGCCGAGGGCCGTCCCCTCGAGCTGGCCAAATCGTTTGCGCACAAGCCGGTCTGGGCCCGGGCGTTGATCATCCTGGCGGGGCCGGGGGCTAACTTCCTCCTGGCTGTCGTCATCTTCTGGGTCCTGTTCATGGCGGTCGGCCGGTCCCTCCCGGAGCCGGTGATCGGTCCGCCGGCTGAGACCTCGCCCGCCGCCGGGGCCGGGCTTCGGGCGGGGGACCGGATCCGGGCCCTCGACGGGGACCCGGTCCGCGGCTGGGAGGAGATCGCCTCCCGCCTCCAGCAGGGGCGCGGGGCGGAGGTGACCCTCACCGTGGAGCGGGCCGGGGAGACCCGGACGGTGCGGCTGACGCCGGTCCCGAAGACGGTCGTGGGCCACGTCCTGACGGCACAGGTGGGGCGGGTCACACCGAACTTCCCGGCGGAGGCGGCCGGCCTCAGGCGGGGCGACCGGATCGTGGCCATCAATGGCCAGCCGGTGGAGACCTGGCCCGATCTGGCCCAGGTCATCCACGCCAGCCCGGGCCGGCCCGTGACTCTCACCCTGCTGCGGGGGGAAGAGCGGCTAGAGGTGACCGTCACCCCGCGCCCGAGCCGCCCTCCCGACAACCCCGAGGGACGGGAGGTCGGCCTCATCGGCATCGAGCCGATTAATGACGTCATCCGCAAGGAGTCCCAGGTCTGGGACCTGGGGATCGGCCCCGCCTACGAGCGGCTCCACCCCCTCGCCGCCCTCGCCGAGGGGGTGCGCCGGACCGTGGACGTCTCGGTCACCGTCCTCTGGTTCCTGGGGAAGCTCCTCCAGGGGGCGCTGCCGGCCAAGACCATCGGTGGCCCCCTCACCATCGTCCTGCTGGCGGGGGAGCAGGCCCAGCAGGGCTTCCTCTACCTGGTCACCTTCACCGCCGTCATCTCGATCAACCTCGCGATCCTGAACCTCCTCCCCATCCCCATCCTGGACGGCGGCCACCTCCTCTTTGCCGCCATCGAGGCGGTCCGGGGGGAGCCGGTCAGTGTCCGCCGGCGAGATATGGCCCAGAAGGTCGGCCTGGTCCTGCTGGTGGCCGTCATGGTCTTCGCCCTCTATAACGACATTTTCCGGGTCTTCGGCCCCTAGCCCCTCTCTCACGAGGAATCCCATGGCAGAACGCGCGACGCAACCCATCATCCGGCGGAAGACGCGGCAGATCCGGGTCGGCCCCGTGCCGGTGGGCGGAGATGCTCCCATCTCCGTTCAGTCCATGACCAAGACCGACACCCGGGACGTGACCGCGACCGTGGACGCCATCTGGGCGCTGGAAGCGGCCGGCTGCGAGATCGTCCGGGTCGCCGTCCCCGACGCGGAGGCCGCGGCTGCCCTCCCGGCCATCCGGCGGCAGATCCGGATCCCCCTCATCGCCGACATCCACTTCGACTACCGGCTGGCCCTCAAGGCCCTGGAGGCGGGGGTGGACTGCCTGCGCCTCAACCCCGGCAACATCGGGGGAAAGCAGCGGGTCATGGAGGTGGTGCGCGTGGCCTCGGAGCGGAAGGTCCCCATCCGGATCGGGGTGAACGCCGGCTCCCTGGAGAAGGAGCTCCTCCGACGGGACGGCGAGCCCACGCCCGAGGCGATGGTGGAGAGCGCGCTGAAGCACATCCGGATCCTGGAGGAGTGCCACTACCCGGAGATTAAGGTGTCCCTGAAAGCCTCCCACCCCCTCATGATGATTCAGGCCTACCGGCTGCTGGCCGCGCAGGTGGACTACCCGCTCCACCTCGGGGTGACGGAGGCCGGGACCGCCTTCGCCGGGACGATCAAATCGGCGGTGGGGATCGGGACCCTCCTGGCCGAGGGGATCGGGGACACCATTCGGGTCTCCCTGACCGAGGACTCCGTGGAGGAGATCAAGGCCGGCTTCGAGATCCTGAAGGCCCTGAGCCTCCGGCAGCGCGGGATGAACGTCATCTCCTGTCCCTCCTGCGGTCGCGTGGAGATTGACCTGCTCGGCCTCACCAAGGTGGTGGAGAAGCGCCTGGCGGCCCTCGGGATCAACAAGGCCCTGAACGTAGCTGTCATGGGCTGCGCCGTGAACGGGCCGGGGGAGGCCCGAGGGGCCGACATCGGCATCGCTGGTGGCAACGGGGTGGGGATCCTGATCAAGAAGGGACAGATCATCCGGAAGGTCAAGGAAGCGGAGCTCGCCGACGCCCTGGTGGAAGAGATCCAACGGATGGCGGCCGCCGGACTCCTGGAGGAGGCCGACCCCGGCACCGGCGTGGCGGTCACGGCCCCGAAGGCCTTCCCGCCCGACGACCCGCTCCAGGTCTTCTACTCCAACGACTGACGCCCGCGGGAGCCGCGGGGAGGGGGAGGAGCCGCTGGGTTCCTCCCTTTCTGTTCCCGGCGGCGCGGGGACGGCCGCCACCCGCCGGGGCAGGGGGGCGCCAGGACTGCGGGGGAGTGCGATGCGCTGGTCCCGATCGCTGATCCCGACGCTGAAGGAGGATCCGGCCGACGCCGAGGCCGTGAGCCACAAGCTCATGGTCCGGGGGGGATTCGTCCGCCAGCTCGCCGCGGGGATCTACGTCTACCTGCCCCTGGGCCAGCGGGTCCTGGACAAGGTGAATGCCATCATCCGGGAGGAGATGAACCGGATCGGCGGCCAAGAGATGACCATGCCGGTCCTCCTTCCCGCCGAGCTGTGGCAACAGAGCGGCCGGTGGGCAGCCATCGGCGACGAGATGTTCCGCCTGAAGGATCGGAACAAGCGGGACATGTGCCTGGGGATGACCCACGAGGAGGTCATCGCCTGGATCGCCGCGAAGGAGGTCCGGTCCTACCGGGACCTTCCCCAGATCTGGTACCAGATCCAGACCAAGGAGCGGGATGAGGCCCGACCGAAGAGCGGGGTTCTTCGGACCCGGGAGTTCCTCATGAAGGACTCCTACTCCCTGGACGTGGACGCGGCGGCCCTGGACAAGGCATACGAGCTGCACCGGCAGGCCTACTGCCGCATCTTTGACCGCTGCGGTCTCCGGTACCACGTGGTACAGAGCGACCCCGGCATGATGGGTGGGGCCGGCTCCCACGAGTTCATGGTCCCAAGCGCGGCCGGCGAGGACCAGGTTGCCCTCTGCGGGGCCTGCGGCTACGCCGCCAACCTGGAGCTGGCCGCCTCCCGACCGCTCCGCCCGCCGACGCCCGCCTGGACGGGCCCGGAGGAGGTGGCCACCCCCGGCGCCCGGACCATCGAGGAGGTGGCAGCTTTTCTCCGGGTGGACCCCCGCCTCACCCTGAAGACCCTCCTGGTCGTGGGGAAGGAGGGACCGGTCCTCTGCTGCCTGCGGGGGGATCACGCCCTGCACGAGCGGAAGCTCCTCCGCGTCCTGGGGGAGTTCCGGCCGGCCCACCGGGATGAGGTGCAAGAGTACGCCGGGGTGGAGACGGGGTTCCTGGGGCCGTCCGGGCAGCGGCTCCCCATCCTGGCCGACGAGGCCCTCCGGGAAGGGGTGTACGTGGCTGGGGCCAACAAGCCGGACACCCACGTCCGGGGGATCGTGCCGGGGAAGCACTTCCCGGCGCGCTTCGTGGACCTCCGGGCGGTCCTCCCGGGGGAGGGCTGCCCCCAGTGCGGCACTCCGCTCGGCGTGGAGCGGGTCATCGAGGTGGGCAATATCTTCAAGCTGGGAACGAAGTACTCCGTCCCGCTGAAGGCGGTGTACCTGGACGAGGCGGGGCAGGAGCGGCCCATCGTCATGGGGTCGTACGGGATTGGACCGGCCCGGATCGCCGCCGCAGCCATCGAGCAGCGCCACGACAAGGACGGAATCATCTGGCCGGAGAGCATCGCCCCCTTCGGCGTCCACCTGGTGGTGGTGAACGTGAAGGAGGCGGCTATGGCGGGCCTGGGGGAGCGTCTCCACGGGGCGGCGCAGGCGGCCGGCCTCGAGATCCTCTTCGACGACCGGGACGAGCGCCCGGGGGTGAAGTTCAAGGACGCCGACCTGCTGGGGATCCCCTACCGGGTCACGGTGGGGACGCGGGCGGTGCGGGACGGCCTCGTGGAGATTCGGCGGCGCCGGGACGGGCAGGAGTGGGCCCTCCGGGAGGGAGAGGTCACCCCGCGGCTCCAGGCTCTCTTCCAGGGGGGATAGGGTGCGCGACGGACCGGGGGCGCTCTCCGGCTCGCTCCTCCGCTACGGGCCGGCGCTCCTCTGGATGGGGGTGATCTTCGTCTTCTCCACCGACCTGTTCTCCCAAGGCGAGACGGGGCAGTTCGTGCTCCCCCTCCTGGCCTGGCTCTTCCCCGGGGCGGCGCCCGAGACACTCGCCCTTCTGCACGACCTCCTCCGGAAGGTCGCGCACCTCACGGAGTACGGCGTTCTGGCGCTCCTCTGGTACCGGGCCCGGGCCTACCGGACGGCGGCCTGGGTCCCGGAGGCGGCGCGCCTCGCGCTGCTGGTGGCGGTGGCGTACGCCGTCACCGATGAGCTCCACCAGACCCTGGTGGTGAGCCGGGCCGGGAGCGTTCTGGACGTCGCGATTGACGCCGGGGGGGCCGCCGCCGGCCTCCTCCTGCTGCGGGGGAGAGCGGCCGCCCGGGCGGCGCTTGCGCGCCACTAGGAAAAAAACCCGGGCCGGGGGATCCCCGGCCCGGGAGCGTCTTCCAGAAGATTCAGACCCTGGTCCCTATTCCTTCGCCGGCGTCTTGGACTCCGTGGAGGAGGGTTTCTCCGACGCGCCGTTGTCGCTGCCCTTCTTCTCGGCCTCCATGGACTTCTTCCGCCCGGCGTTCGGGTAGTCGGTGACGTACCAGCCGGTCCCCTTGAAGACGAGGCCCGGGGCCGACAGGAGCCTCCGCACCGGCCCGCCGCAGAGGACGCACGTCGCGACAGGCGCGTCGGTCATCTTCTGGATGGCCTCGAAGGTGTGGCTGCACGCTTCGCACTGGTACTCGTAGATCGGCACCGGTAGAGACCTCCTTTTGCCTCAACCCCGCCGTCCCGGCGGCCTCGGGGCAGGCCGGGGGGCGGGCACACGAAGGTAATAGATAGAGCAGACGGCCCCGCTTGTCAAGCGGTTTGAGGGGGGATGAGGTGGTGCGGGAGTACCCCGAGCGGCCCATCGTGGCCGTGGGCGGCATCGTGGTCCGAGACGGGCAGGTGCTCCTGGTGAAGCGGGGGCGCGAGCCGAGCGCCGGCCGCTGGACCATTCCCGGGGGGGCAGTCAGGGTGGGGGAGCAGCTTCACGAGGCGGTGGTCCGGGAGCTCCGGGAGGAGTGCGGGGTGGAGGTGGAGGTGGGCCCGGTGGTGGAGGTCCTGGACCGGGTCGTGCGCGACGGCACCAGCCGGGTTCAGTTCCACTATGTCATCATTGACTACCTCGCCCGCTGGGTCGCGGGGGAGCCCCAGGCCGGCTCTGATGCGGCCGCGGTTCGCTGGCTCCGCCGGGAGGAGTGGGCGGCGCTGCCCCTGACGGAGGGGCTGGGCCCGGTCCTGACCCGGGCCCTCGCCCTGGCCGGCGAAGCGCGTTGACAGGCCCGGGTCCCCATGCTAATTTCCTTTCACCGCTAGGGGTGGCATCGCTGAGAGCCCCGTGGCCGCGCGGGGCAACCCTCAGGACCTGATCCGGGTAATGCCGGCGTAGGGAAGCGGGACGTGAGGCCGCCTCTCCCCTAGAGGTGGCCTGTTTTGTTTGGAGGGGCAGGTGGAGCTTCGGGTGAACGGGAAGCCACGGGCGAGCCGCGAGGGGCTGACCGTGACGGGTCTGCTGGCGGAGTTGGAGCTCCACCCGCAGCGGGTGGCAGTGCAGCTCAACGGGGAGATCCTCAGACGGGAGCAGTTTCCGGAGGTGGTCCTGAAGGACGGCGACACGGTGGAGATCATCACTTTCATGGCCGGCGGGGCGGGGGAAGGAGGGGTCACATGGTAACCCAGGATCCCCTCAGACTGGGCGGTCGGGAGTTCCACTCCCGGCTGATCATCGGGACGGGGAAGTATCCCGATTACGCGACGATGCAGCGGGCTCACGAGGCCTCGGGGGCCCAGATCGTGACGGTGGCGGTGCGCCGGGTGAACCTGGACCGCACCCAGGAGTCGATGCTGAACTACATTGACGAGTCGCGCTACACCCTCCTCCCGAACACGGCCGCCTGCTACACGGCGGCGGAGGCCATCCGGTACGCGCGGCTGGGCCGGGAGGTGGGCCTCTCCCACTGGGTGAAGCTGGAGGTCATCGGCGACGAGAAGACCCTCTTCCCCGACACCGAGGGGCTGGTGGAGGCCACCCGGGTCCTGGTCAAGGAGGGGTTCATCGTCCTCCCGTACACCAACGACGACGTCGTGGTGGCGAGAAAGCTGGAGGATGCGGGGGCGGCGGCGGTGATGCCGCTCGGGGCGCCCATCGGGTCCGGGCTCGGCATCCGCAACCCGTACAACATCCGGATCATCCTCGAAGCGGTGAAGATTCCGGTCATCGTGGACGCCGGGGTGGGGACCGCCTCGGACGCGGCGATCGCCATGGAGCTGGGCTGCGACGGGGTCCTGATGAACACCGCCATCGCCGGCGCCAAGGATCCGGTCGTGATGGCCGCCGCCATGCGGCATGCCGTCGAGGCCGGGCGCCTGGCGTACCTCGCGGGCCGCATCCCCAAGAAGCTCTACGCCACTGCCTCCTCCCCGCTGGAGGGGATGATTGCCTAGGGTCGAGGGGAAGGCTCTCGCACCCCTCGACCCTAGGGCGTGGGGACTCTACGTCATCACCGACCGGCAGCAGACGGGTGGTCGGTCGCTGGAAGAGGTCACCACCTCGGCCCTGGCAGGCGGCGCCAGGGCCTTTCAGTTGCGGGAGAAAGACCTGCCGGCCCGGGAGCTCTGCCGCCTGGCGGAGCTCCTCCTGGGCCGGGCCCGCCCGGCCGGCGCGCTCCTCCTGATCAACGATCGCGTAGATGTGGCGCTGGGCGTGGGGGCCGACGGCGTGCACTTGACGCGGCGGAGCCTTCCCCCCGCCGCGGTGCGGCCGCTGCTCCGGCCGGGGATGTGCCTGGGGGTCTCCTGCCACAATCTAGAGGAGGCGCTCGAGGCGGAGGCCGGGGGGGCGGACTTCGTCCTCCTCGGCCCGATCTTCCCGACCCCCGCCAAGGACGCATACGGCCCGCCCGCCGGTCCGGCCCTCATCCGCCAGGTTCGGCCTGCACTCGCCTGCCCGGTTCTGGCTGTGGGCGGGATCACCGCACGAAACGCCGGTGAGGCCCTCGAGGCCGGGGCCGACGGGGTGGCCGCCATCTCGGCGGTGATGGGGGCCCCAGACGTGACCGCAGCAACGCGGGCGCTCCTGGCGGCCGTTCGCCGGGCGGCGCGTCCGGCCTGAGGTCTCCCCTTGCGCATCCTGGTGGATGGGTATAACGTCATCCGTCGCCTGCCGGAACTCCAGGCTGTGGAACGGGCTGAGGGACTCGCGGCGGGGCGGGAGGCCCTCTGCTCGCGCCTCCGGGCCTACCGCCGGGGGCGGGGGCACGCCGTTACCGTCGTCTTCGACGGCGCAGGCGGCGCGGGCGAATCCAGCGGGGCCGGGGGCCTGACGGTCCGCTTCTCCCGGGCCGGGGAGACGGCGGATGCCGTCATCGCGCGGCTCCTGGAGGCGGGGGGCAGCGGCGTGGTGGTCGTCAGTTCAGACACGGCCGTGGCTGCTGGCGCCCGCCGGGCCGGAGCAGCCGCCGTGACGGCCGAGGAATTTGGCGCGCGGCTAGAGACGGTGGCCTTCAGCGTCCTCAAGGGGCTGGAGGAGGAGTCGCCCCCGGCTCCGGCCAAGGGGAAGGGCCCGAGCCGCCGGCCCCCGAAGGCGGAGCGGGCGCGCCGCGCGCGCCTGCGGAAGCTCTAGCGAGAGCCCCGCGGGCCCGGCGGGGGGCGCGGGAGGGCGAGACGGGATGGGAACCGGGAGCGGACGGATCATTGACCTCCGGAGCGACACGGTGACCCTGCCCACGGAGGAGATGCGGGAGGCGATGCGGAGCGCCCCCCTGGGGGACGACGTCTTCGGCGAGGACCCGACCGTCAATCGGCTGGAGGAGATGGCGGCGGCCAAGCTGGGGAAGGAGGCGGCCCTCCTCGTCCCCTCCGGCACCATGGGGAACCAGGTGGCTCTGCTGACCCACACCCGCCGCGGCGACGAGGTCATCCTGGATGCGGACGCCCACATCGTCCACTACGAGTCGGGCGCTCCGGCGGTCCTGTCGGGCGTGATGCTGCGCCCCCTCCCGGGGCAGCACGGCCTCCTCAGCCCGGAGCAGATCGAGGCCGCGGTGCGGTCCCCGGACATCCACACGCCGCCGACCACCCTGATCTGCCTGGAGAACACCCACAACCGGGGAGGAGGGAGCGTGTACCCGCTCCCCGCCCTCCAGGCCGTCGCCGCTGTGGCCCGGCCCCGCGGCATCCCCCTGCACCTGGACGGGGCCCGGATCTTCAACGCCGCGCTCGCCTCGGGGGTCCCGGCCAGCGCCATCGCCGCTTGCGCCGATTCGGTCATGTTCTGCCTCTCGAAGGGGCTCTCCGCCCCCGTGGGATCCCTCCTCTGCGGCCCGGCGGACTTCATCCTCCGGGCGCGCCGGTTCCGTAAGATGGTGGGGGGGGCCATGCGCCAGGCGGGGGTCCTGGCCGCGGCCGGCATCGTGGCCCTGGAGAAGATGGTGGACCGCCTGGAGGTGGACCACGCGAACGCGAAGCGGCTTGCGGCGGGCCTGGCCAGGATCCCGGGGGTCCTGCTGGACGCGGGTCGGGTCCAGACGAATATTCTTATTTTCCGGCTGGCGCCCCCGCAGACGGCTGCGTCCCTCGTGCGCGCCCTCGCCATGGATGGGGTGAGGGCCCTTCCCGTGGGTCCCGCCGCGATTCGGATGGTCACGCACAAGGACGTCGAGGGTGCCGACATGGACGTCGCCATCGCGGCGGTCGCCCGGCACCTCGCCACGGGCCGCTAGCGCACGGCGTTCTTGAAAGCCTTCCCCGGCTTGAAGCGCGGCACCTTCGTCGCCGGGATCCGGATCGCCCTACCCGTCTGGGGATTCCGGCCGTTACGGGCCGCGCGCCGGGACACCTGGAACGTGCCGAACCCCACCAGCGTGACCTTCCTTCCTTTCTTTAATGAGTCCCGGATGCCCTTGAGGACTGAATCCAGTGCCGCTTCTGCCGCTTTCTTCGTGACCCCCGCGTCCTTCGCCATCCGTTCCACGAGATTCGCCTTCGTCATCCCCGCCCCCCTTTCCCCGCTAGCCCTCCAGTCCGAAACGCCTAGGGCTATATCAAAAGGCAGCAAGCGCTGTCAAGGGTCCAGGTCAGACTCTGTGATAGATCAATAATTCTCTCAGGGTCTAACTGTTCAATAATTCTCTCAGGGTAAGC
>JAKEHP010000279.1 GCA_022614955.1 Candidatus Methylomirabilota bacterium | reverse complement strand
GTCTGGAGCTTCCCCCCCAGTTTCCGGTAGTTGGGGTCGTTGAAGCCCTTCAGGTCCACCTTGTAGCACTCCACCCACGGGCGCAGGTAGTCCAGAACCTCCTCCGTGCCGTTCCCGTTGCTCACGTAGGCGGTCTTCAGGCCGCGGGCCCGCGCCGCCTTGAAGACGGCCACGGCCCACTCGCTCGTGATAAGCGGCTCGTTGTAGGTGCTCACCACGAAGGCCGACTGCGTCTCCACGGCCATCTCAGCGAGTTCCGCCGGGCTCACGGGCTGGGGCGGGCTCTCGGCCGCGGGGTCCCGGAGCGCCTGGGAGGTGATCCAGTTCTGGCAGTAGCCACAATGGTAGTCGCAGCCGAGCATGCCGAATGAGAGGGCGAGGGAGCCGGGCAGGGCATGGAAGAAAGGCTTCTTCTCGACCGGGTCCACCTGCAGCGCGCCCACGTAGCCGGAGGGGACCTTGAGGATTCCGCCCTCGTTGAACCGGACCTTGCAAACGCCGGGGCGCCCCTCGGGGACGAGGCACCGGTGCCCGCAGGCGTAGCAGCGGAGCCGCTTGTCGGGGAGCTTCTCGTAGAGCTCCCCCTCCACGGTGAGCCGCTTGAGGATCTCCCCCAGCGTCATCGGCTGGGCAATGGGGAGCGAGCCGGGCATAGCACCTTCCGGGTTTAGGCCGCCTTCACCCCCGCCGGGATCGCCTCCCCCAGGATCTGCACAATCCGGTCCACCTGGGCCTCCGTGATCACCAGGGGAGGCGCCAGCATGATAACATCCCCCCGGATGCGCGTGAAGAGACCGCGCTCCTCCGCCGCCCGCCGCACCTTCTCCCCCACCTTCTGTGCCGGGGGGAAGGGGGCCTTGCTCGCCTCGTCAGCGACCACCTCCACAGCGCACATCAGCCCAAGCCCCCGAACGTCTCCGACCGCTGGCAGGGAGGCAAGAGTCTGGAGGCCCTTGAGCAGCCGCTCCCCCATCCGGGCCGACCGCTCCACCAACCCCTCCCGCTCGATGATCTCCAGGTTCTTGAGGGCCACGGCGCAGCAGGTCGGGTGCCCCGAGTAGGTGAAGGCGTGCATCCAGCGCTTCTCGGGCGGTACGCTACTCATGGCCTGCCGGATCGGCTCCGACACCATGATCCCGCCGAGGGGTAAATACCCGCTGGTGATCCCCTTGGCGAAGGCCATGATGTCGGGCTCCACCTTCCAGCGGCTGAGGGCGAAGTAGGTCCCCGTCCGCCCGAAGCCGGTGATGACCTCGTCGGCGATGAACAGCACCTGGTGCCTTGTGCAGACCTCCCGGATTCGGGGGAAGTAGTCGTCGGGCGGGACGATCACCCCTCCGGCCCCCTGGACCGGCTCGGCGATGAAGGCCGCCACCGTCTCCGGACCCTCCCGCAGGATGGTCTCCTCCAGCAGGCGAGCCGCCGCCTGCCCCACCGTCTCCCCCGGCCGCGCCCCCTGGAAGCGGTACGGGTACGGGGAGACCGTATGGACGAAGCCGGGAACGCGCGGCTCGAACATCGGCCAGTAGGCGCTCATCCCGGTGGCGCTCATGGCGGCGAGCGTGACGCCGTGGTAGGCGTGCTCCCGGGCGATGATTTTCACCTTGTCCGGCCGCCCGAGGGCCTTCCAGTAGAAGCGGGCGGTCTTGAAGGCGCTCTCGTTGGACTCCGCGCCGCCGCTAGTGAAGAAAGTCATGACCAGGTTCGGGGGGGCCACCTCGCGGAGGCGCGCCGCCAGCCGGATGGCCGGGACGCTTGCCGACCCGGTGTAGCCGGTGGTGAAGGCGAGGGTGGCCATCTGCTCTGCCGCCGCGGCCGCCAGTTCGGTCCGCCCGTGCCCCACGTTCACGTTCCAGAGGCCGGAGAGGCCGTCGAGGTACGTCCGCCCTTCGGCGTCGGTGATGGTCGCCCCCTGTCCCTTCACCCAGATATGGGCTCCCTCGTGCTCCGTGGGGTGGTGGAGGGGGTGGAGGAGGTGCGCGGCGTCCAAACTGGCCAGGTCCCTCGGGCTGCTGGTTGGCATCGGTCTGTCCTCTTGGGTATGAGGGGTTCGCCTATAACGCGAGCGGCCGGCGCCGAGATGGAGGGCCGGCCGCGGAGGGACACAGCACAGAAGGGAGGTCAGCCGCGGGGAGCCGCGGCCTCGGAGTGTTCCTCGGCCTCCTCGGGCGGAGAGAGGCCGTCCCCGACCTTGATCCCGAACTTCTGCTCGAACTCATCAATAGAAATCATGTCAATGGCGTTCCAGGCGAGGCCCTCGCAGACCCGGGCGCAGATCTGGCAGCCGATGCACTCGTGCCACCGGATCCGGACCGGCGGGATCACGACGCCGGTGTACTGCTCGGGCGGGGGATGGTCAATGCAGAGGACCGGGCAGAACTCGATGCAGGCCTCGCAGCCGGTGCAGTTGTCATTGACGACGGCCATGAGGCGCGGCCGCTTCTTCTTGATCGTCTCCGCGGTGAACTGCGGGATCTTCTCATAGATGAAATCGCCCATCCGACCTCCCGGCGGGGTCACGCCCGTGACGCCTTACCTGTAGCCCGGAAGGGGCCGGTTTGTCAAGGCCGAAACCAGGTGTCCCCGGAACGTTCCCGCCGGGGTCGCCCGGCGCCGCGAGAGCCAACTTCGGCAGTTGCGGCCGGCCTGGCCCTTGCCTGCCGCGGCTGCGCGAACGGGTGAGGAGACCGACGCCGCGGAGCCTGCCGCGCCCGGCGGGTTGCGCCGCCGCGGGAACCACTTCAATCAACGTGCTTCCGATCAGGCTGGGGTGAAGATGATCGCCTCACAACGCCATGCTGGCACTGACCGGCGCGGCGGCGCGGCGGCGCTGACGACCGAGGTCGCGGCGGACCACTTTGACCAGGCGCGCCACGCCCGCGCGGATCTGCTCCGGACTGGCGTTGCCGAAGCTGAGGCGCAGGAACTCCCCTCCCTTCCGGTCCGGCACGAAGAGGTAGCCGGGGCCGAAGGAGACACCGGCCTCGATCGCCTCGGCCAAGAGGTCCTGGCTGTTGAGGCCCCCCGGCAGGCGCACCCACACGTGGAGCCCCCCCTCGGGACGGAGCCACGTCAGTTCCCGGCCGGCCACCTCCCCCAGCGCGCGGCAAAGTGCCTCGTAGCGGAGGCGGTACTTCCCTGCCAGGCTCTCCACATAGCGGGGGAAGGCAGGCTCACGCATGAGTTCGTGCAACAGGCGCTGGCTCAGACCGGAACTGTAGGGGTCGATCCCTTCTTTGACGATGAGCAGGCCCCGTATCATTGGGGCGGGCGCGGCCATGACGGCCAGACGGAGAGCGGGGAACAGGAGTTTCGAGAACCCCTTCACGTAGATCACCTGGCCCGTGACGTCCATCGCCTTCAGTGTCCCCCCGGGCTGTCCGCCAAAACCGATCTCGTTGGCGTAGTCCTCCTCGATGATGGGAATCGCCTCCCGCTGGGACAGGGCCAAGAGGGCCCGCCGGCGCTCCAGCGACAGGCAGACGCCGGTCGGGTTGTTGTACGTCGGGATGGTGTAGATGGCCTTTGGCCGATACTGCTGGACCAGCCGCTCTGCGATGTCCACCCGCATCCCCTCCTGATCCACGGGCACGCCGGCGACCCTGAGCCCCAGGTTCTCCAGGGCGGAGAGGGAGCCGCAATAGGTCGGGTTCTCGGTCAGGACAACGTCCCCGGGCCGGGTCAGGAAGCGCGCCGCGATGTGGACGCCGGTCACCGCCCCGGAGCAAACAAGCAGGTTCTCTGCCCGGACCTGCGTCCCGCGGTGGACGAAGTAGGCCGCAGCCGCCTCGCGCAGCGGCCCGTGGCCCTCCAGGGCGTGATACTGGAGCGCGGCGTTCACGTCGCGCCGCAGGACCGCCTCGAGCGCGCGGCGAAACGCGGCCATCGGAAAGAAGTCCGCGGAAGGGAGTCCGCTGCTGAGCGCGATGATGCCCTTCCCTAACGGCTTGGGGAACATGCCGACGCGACTCTGCGGGAGGGGGGGCGGCTCCCACCCGGGGGCGAGTTCTTGGACTTCCGGCGTCGGCGGGGCAGCGATGGCATGCGGTGGGGCCCCAGGGCCTGCGGTTGGGTAATCACGGCTCGCCGCGGGCGGGAGCGCGACCGGCTCAGCCCGCGGGGCGGCATCTTCGGTGGCCTGTCCGCCCCCGGGCCCGCGCGGGTCCGCCGGGCTCACCCCGCGGCCCGCTCGGGTCTCTGGAACCATGACAAAGGTCCCCCGGCCGACCTGGCCGCTGGCGAGCCCCAGGCGGATCAGTTCGCGGTAGGCGCTCACGGCGGTGATCAGGTTCACGCCCAGCGCGCCGGCCAGCTCCCGCGTGGAGGGGAGGCGTGTCCCGGGCGCAAGGCGGCCGGCCTCGATCTCGGCCTGCACCCGCGCAGCGATCTGCCGGTAGATGGGCTCGCGGCCCTCTCTGTTGGGGACCAGCCGTCCCAGCAGGGCCGTCGGAGTCTGCGGCGATCGTCCGGAGGAAGTGTTACGATACACTTTCATCTTTTTGCCCCCATTGTGTGGGAACGCTTGACAAATGATATAGTGCACCCTATAACATTAGCGAATGATGTGTCAAGTGTATTAATACACTTCTGGGCGGCGGGCGGATCCCTGAGATGCCCGAGGCCGGACGGGACGCGACCGACGGTGAGGATCGGGATGCCAACAGGGTTCCATCCAGGACGGGTGTTCGGAGGTCGGGGGAGCCACTTCACCAGGCGCTGGCCGAGGCGGTCGCGGGTGCCCCAGGCTCCGGTGGGAGGGCGGATGGGCATGGTCCATCGGTTGGGTTGGGGAGTTTGGGGCGGGCTCGCGCTCTTCTTGCTGATGCTGGGCGGCGCCGTGAGCGCGTGCGGTCCGGACCCGGCCCGGGTGAACTGGGCAGCCAGCGGAGTCCAGGTGACGGGGCTTGAGCTGGCCCTCGGTGGCGACGGGCACAAGTTCGTGGTCGGCGAGTACGCGCTTGAGGGGCAGGAATGGTCCGCAGGCAGGGCGCGGGAGTTCCGCGACCGCGTTCTGCTCACGCTGCAGCTCCGCGGCCCGGAGCGGCAGGTGTGGGGGTACGCGACCCGGACGTATGCCGACGGCGGCACGTTCACTTTCAGGCTCTCCGGGATGCTCCAGCCAGTCTGGCGGGACCCGGAGGTGATGGTCATGACCGGGCGGACTCACTCGGTCTGGTCCGACGGCCTCGTCAGCCATCGCCCGATGGTCTGGATCGAGCTGCGACTGGACCCGCAGACCGGGCGCATCTCGGCCAAGGCCCCCTGACCCCGGAGGCGATCGGCGGATGAACGACTACGTGCTGGAGGTGCTGGTGAAGGAGCGGATGGCGCAGGCCCGCCGCTACGCGGCGGAGCGAGCCCTGCTCCGCGCCTCCCGCCCGCGGCGACCGCCGCTGCGGATCTGGCTGGGCCTAGCCCTCGTCCGAGTGGGTCACCGGGTCCTGGGGGAGGCCCTCGAGGGGGGGCGCGACGCGGGCTGATCTGCCTGACGCCGCGGCTACGGTCCAGCGCCGGACGGGGAATCACGCACAGCGGGGCCGGGGGAGGGGATTCTGGTGGACGCGCTGATGCAGATTGCTGGACTGCTGATGCTGTTCGGGGTCACGGGCGGGCCGCTGGTGGCGCTGCTCGTCCTCCTGAACCGCCGCGACCGGCGCGAGTCGGCGCTCCTCGGGGCCGTCCTGGGGGAGTTCGCCTCGCCCGAGTTCCGCGGCCGCCTCGCGACGCGGGTCCGGTGCGCCCTCCTCGGCCGGGGGAGCGTCGTGCGGCTGCACATCCTGGGCGGCTCCCGCGACGAGGTCTGGAGCGCCCTCACGCGGCTGGCCCTGCGGGTTCCGCCCTCCGTCCGGCTGGTGGTGGAGGGGACTATGGATCCGGACCCCCCGGCTCCATTCACGCTCGAGACGACCGGCAGGCACCCCCTCCGGTGCCTCCACCGACCCTCCGTGGTCACCGGCTGACGGAGGCCGAGGCCAGCGCTCCCTGCCCGCCGACCCCTTGTTGCATCCTACTCATCGCGCGCCGGAAAGGGATGAGCGGTTCTTCAGCAACAGAGGCACCAGGCGCTCGGCGATGGCCGCCGAGGCTTCCTGCAGCGCCTTTTTCCCGGCGATCTCTCCCGACAGGTCCACTGCAACCTCGGTCTGTCGGTCCACCGCAACCACCGAATGGCTTGCCCGGTCCACAGCCTTGATCTCGACCCGCCCGCTCGCCGAGACCAGATTTCCCCGCCTCGAGCCTACCTCGCTGAGAGCCGCTCCCGTGATCTGGATGTCGGCGCGGACGTTCGGGTGGGAATTGACGAGCGGAAAGCCGAGCGCCAAGAGGATCCGCCCGATCTCGGTTTCGGCGGCCGGATCAAGAGCGGCACGACCCGAATGGCGCTCTGGGATCGAGACGGACACCGACGGCAGCGTCTTTCCCTGGGTCATCCGTGCCAGACGCTGGATGCGATCTTCCAGAGCGGGCAGAGGCGAGACGAGCGTGCCCCAGCGTTCCGACAGAGGGGACACCAGCTTTTCGGCGAGACTCTCCGCGAACCGGCTGGGCGGCTCGTTGGCGGCGAGGGTCACGCTTTCCGCGTAGACCCGGCCGGTCTCCGTCCCGATCATGCGCGCAACGACGATCAGGTCGTCACCCGAGGAAAACACACGACCGGTGACAAGGGCTTTTGCGCCGATCAG
>JAKEHP010000278.1 GCA_022614955.1 Candidatus Methylomirabilota bacterium | reverse complement strand
GGGCCGGTGGCGGGAATTGCCGGGGCGGTGAAGCGCCCCGCCATCTACGAGATGAACGGCCCCGTGGCCGTGAGCGACCTCATCGGCATGGCGGGCGGGGCAACCCCACTCGCTTATCTGAAGCGGGTGCAGTTAGAGCGGGTGGAGGAGAACAGCCGGAAGATCGTCCTGGATCTCGACCTTTCGGCGTTCTACAGCCGGGGGGACCGGCTCCATAACATCCCCTTGCAGGATGGGGACCTGGTGAAGGTCCTGCCCATTGACTCGCGGGTTTATAACACGGTGACGCTGGACGGCTTTGTCAAGCACCCCGGGGAGTACGAGTTCCGGACCGGGATGCGTGTGAGCGACCTGGCGAGCAGGGACCGCGTTCTCCCCGAGGCGTTCCTGGACTCGGTGGAGGTGGTGCGCCAATCGCCCGACTACACTCGGGAGGTGCACCGGATAAACCTGCTCCAGTCCTGGCAGGGAGAACCCAAGCACGATCTGGAACTCCGGCCGCTCGACAAGGTGGTCGTCCGGTCGGAGTTCAAGAGCGCCGAGAGCATCACGCTGAAGGGAGAGGTCAAGCGGCCGGGCGTGTACGCCGTCGCCAAGGGCGAGCGCCTCAGTTCGGTCATCCAGCGGGCGGGGGGATACACCGCAGATGCTTACTTGATGGCGGCCGTCTTCACGCGGGAGCGGGTGAAGGAGGAGGAACAGAAGCGCCTGGACGAGTTCATCCGGGCCCAGGAGGCGGCGCTCCTCACGCAGTCGGCAGCCCTCATTGAGGGGGCGGGCGGCCTCTCAGGCGGCGGAGCGAAGGAAGAGGCGGCGCTGCAGGCCCAGACGCTCGCCCCACGCCGCGAGATGCTGCGGGTCCTGGCCAGCCAGGTTGTGCTGGGACGGGTCGTGGTCCACCTGGACGAGCCCGAGAAGATGGCCGGCAAGGGGGACGATATCCTGCTGGAAGACAAGGATACGCTCGCCATCCCCAAGAGGCCGTCTTCGGTTCTGGTGGTCGGC